>JAKABE010000174.1 GCA_021801945.1 Acidobacteriota bacterium | reverse complement strand
TGGCTGCCGTTGGTGTTCGGACCGGCATTGGCCATGGCCAGCTTTCCCGGCTGGTCGAATTTGTGGGGAGAGCCCTTGGTCTCGTCCTCAAAGCGGTAGCCGGGTCCGCCCATGCCGGTGCCCGCCGGGTCACCGCCCTGAATCATGAAGCTGGGAATCACGCGATGAAAGATGGTGCCATCATAGAGCTTGTCAGACGACTTCTTGCGTGTGATGGGGTGCGTCCACTCGCGCGACCCTTCCGCCAACTCGATGAAGTTCTTCACGGTGATGGGCGCGTCGGACTCAAAGAGGCGCACGGTGATTGTGCCTTCGGTGGTGGAAAAGAGCGCGTAGGTTCCTGGTGCGAGTGGCATGTGATCTCCTCAAGAAGCTTTCAGCTTTCAGCTCTCAGCTCTCAGTTATACCGTGATCGGCGTTTGTTGTAACCATCGAGCTGAAGGCTGATAGCTGGAAGCCGACGGCTGTTTCAATTCGCCGACTGCGCCGGCTGTGAAGCGGGCTGGGGTGGCGCGGACGGCTCGCCTGGCAGCAACGGCGGCAGAGACCGGCCATCGGGGACGATGGTCACCTTTTTGAGGACCACCGGGGAAAGAGGCTTGTCGTTGTCATCGCGCGGCACGCGGGCGATGGCCTTCACCACCGCGATGCTCGGCTGGTCGCACTGGCCGAAGATGGTGTAGTGCTGGTCGAGCGACGGATAGGGAACCTCGGTGATGAAGAACTGGCTGCCGTTGGTATTCGGTCCGGAGTTGGCCATAGCCAGGCGGCCGGGGCGGTCGAAGTTGAGGTTGGGATCAAACTCATCGTTGAAGGTGTAACCAGGGGTGCCAAAACCCGTCCCCGTGGGGTCGCCGCCCTGAATCATGAACTCGGGAATCACGCGGTGAAAGATGGTGCCGTCGTAAAGCGAAGTATGGTGCTCGACTTTTTTCGTCGTGGGGTTGATCCAGTCCTTGGCTCCGGTGGCCAGGCCGATGAAGTTGGCCACGGCTAGGGGGGCCTGCTTTTGAAAGAACTGGCAGGTGATGCGGCCCATGGTCGTATCCATAACTACGCGGGGACCGTTCGGGGCGACCTCGACGGGGACGTTGGGCGTGGGCGCGGCAGGCAACGCCTGGCTCTCCTGGGCGGACGCCGGGGTAGGCTTGCGGGCCAGCACCAAAGAAATGGCTACAACTCCCACAGCTACGGCCAGAATGGCAAGCAGATAAGCAGGTCTAAGTTTCATTCCGAGTTTGAGGGTAAATCATGCGGTGCAGTGGCTGCCAGCGCGGGGCGAACGCGTTATGGTAGTGAAATGGACACCCAACTCATTCCAAACCTCCGTGGACGCCTCGCGGTTGCGGTGTGCGCCCTGATTTGCCTTTCGTTGCCCGTGGCGCGCGCCGGCGCGCAGAGCGGCAAGTCCGCGCCGTCCGCCAAGACCACGGCGGATAAGAAGCCCGCCGCCGAAAAGGCGTCGTCAGAATTGAAGCTGCCTCCCTTACCGCCGCCCGCGCACGTGGAGCAGAGCATGCAGCTTGACGGCAAGACGCTCCACTACACGGTGACCGTGGGCGCATGGCCGGTGCGCGACGAAAGCGGCAAGGAGGTAGGCCAGGTGGTCATCACCTCGTACACCATGCCCGGCGCGAACCGCCCTGTAACCTTTGCGCTGAATGGGGGGCCGGGGGCATCGAGTGTGTTTTTGAACTTCGGCGCCATCGGACCCAAGCATCTGGCGTTCGGCGACCCAGGTGAGAGCCCCTCAGAACCGCTGACGCTGACCGACAATCAGGGCACGTGGCTGAATTTTACCGACCTGGTATTTATCGATCCCATCGGCACGGGGTTCAGCCGGTCTCTAGTTCCCCAGGCGCAGGCCAAGAAGCTGTTCTACAGCACGGTTCCAGACATTCACTATTTATCCCGCGTGATCTATGACTGGCTGGTCAAGAATGGCCGTCTGGATTCGCGGAAGTACCTGGTGGGCGAGAGCTACGGGGGTTTTCGCGGGCCGCGCGTAACCTACTATCTCCAGTCGCAACTGGGTGTGGCCATGAACGGCCTGGTGTTGATTTCGCCGTATCTGAATCCCACCATCAGCCAGCACGGGGATGTGTCGCCGCTGCCCTGGATGATGACGTTGCCCTCCATCGTGGCGGCGCACCTGGAGCGCGAGCACAAGCTGACGCCAGAGGCGATGGCGCCGGTGATCGCCTACACCGAGGGTGACTATGCGACGACGCTGATCAAGGGCTACTCCGATCCCGCGGCCACCCAGGCGATGATTCAGCGCGTAACAGAGATGACGGGGCTCGATCCGACTTTCGTCAAGGAGTCAGGAGGCAGGCTCGATGCAGAGGCCTATGTGCGGGAGGTGCACCGGGAGCAAGGCAAGATCGGCTCGGCCTACGATTCGAACGTGACCTCGTTCGATCCCTTTCCCTATGCGCCGCTTCAAGAAGCGAACGATCCTATCCTGGCCAGCGTGATTGCGCCGCTGACCTCGGCCATGGTCAATTTTCTGACGCAGACCGTGGGGTGGAAGGTAGACGCGCGCTACAACACGCTTTCATACGACGTGAATCGCATGTGGGATCGCGGGGCCGCTGAGCGCGCAGGTTCGGTGACGCAACTGCGGCAGGCGGTTGCAGCCGATCCCAATCTACGCGTGGTGATCGCACACGGCTGGAACGATTTGGTGTGTCCCTTCATGGGGTCTGTGCTCACGGTCAACGAGATGCCGGTGATGGGCGATCCCACGCGGGTGTCGGTGCACGAGTATCCCGGCGGTCACATGTTTTATAGCCGCCAGGCCAGCCGCATCGCCTTGCGCAAGGACGTAATGGAGATGTACAGCAAGCCCTAGCGTCTTTGGACTTGGCGACATCGGCGCGCGGTCATGCTGAGGCTCGCAGGCCGCAAAAAACGCGGCTTGCGAGACCGAAGAATGTGCGGTTGCTCTACTCTTTGCGTTAGGGCCTTCCGGGACAGGGAAGGATGAGCGCGCGGGACTCAGCAACGCTTGGCTTTACAGCGCGCCATGATGGCCGCGTGCAGCCGGTCGTTGACCGCGGGAGGGAGCTCATAGAGCTCGTGGGAGCGGTAGATTTCAATGGTCTTGCGGGTGGTGTTGAAGATCACCTCGCAGTGGCCGCACTTGTGCAGGTGCTGCTCAACCTCGGCGCGGGTTTCAGCGGCGAGGGATTCGTCGATCAGATCGTCGAGAAGGTCGAGAAACTCTCTGCAGGTCATTTCTCAGCCCCCATGTTCCTGTGAAAGTAGCGGCTGAGGCGCTCGCGCAATTGCAACCGGGCGCGCAGCAGGCGCGATTTGACGGCTGGTACGCTGAGGCCCAGGGCCTCCGCAGTTTCTTCGGTGGAGAGGCCTTCCACGTCGCGCAGGACAAAGACAAGGCGAAAGCCTTGCGGCAGCCCCTGGATGGTCTTGCGCAAGATCTCGGCCAGCTCGGCCTGATTGTAGTTCTGCTCGGGGTTGGGAGCCCAGTCGGCCAAGTCGCGGGGGACAGTGCCCTCCTCGGTTTCCAGGTCCTCGTCGATCGAAACCATCTTGCCGGCGCGCCGCTTGCGCAGCCGCATCAGGCTTTCGTTGACTGCGATTCGCACCAGCCATGTGTAAAACTTCGCATTCCCCTGAAACTGGTCGAGCTTTTCGTAGGCCTTCAGAAACGCGTCCTGCATCACGTCTTCGGCATCTTCGCGGTGTTGCGTAACGTTCTGCGCAATACGGAAGATCTGCCGCTCGTATTTGCGGACGAGCGCATCATAGGCCGCAACATCCCCCCCACGGACCCTTTCTACCAGGATCTCGTCGGGGTGCCGATCGCTCTTTCCTGCAATTGATTGGATGGTCGACATGAGCGTTGGTTGCTGGAAAAACCTTAAGCCGTCGGAGTTTGCTTTGCCAAGATAGTCACCAAAGAGTGTAATCGACCGCCGGGCAGTAGACCAAGCCTGGGATGGAAGGGGGCGGTGGGTAACGGCGGTGGTACTCCGGCGCCGCTGCTGCGTCAAAGCAGAATAATGTTGAAGATATGACGTTGCGGTTTTCCCATTTTTTTGTTCGCCAGACGGCGCGAGGCCTGTCGACTCTGCTTTCATCGCTCATGGTTCTGTTGCCGGTTGCAGGGCAAACTGCCACCAATCCAGGATCGGCTGTTCCCTATTCCTCTCAAACCAGGACCAGGCAGGAGAAAGAGAGGGCCCGCATCCGGCAGCGGAGGTGGGCAAGCGAAGCGGAACAAAGGGCGCGGACGGCCCGGATTCGCCGGGCCTATGAGGCTACGGCCGAGCTGCGGCCCATGGCGCAGCGGCTGGCCACGCTCCGTACTCCGGCGGCCTATGCCGCGGTAAGCGCGTATGCGCGCCGGCACACAGGCGATGCCGCGGCGGCAGCTTATCTGGCATTAGGCCACGCATACCTCCTCGACGGGCACTATGCGGCGGCCGAGATGAATCTGCGCCGGGCGCGGCACTATGGGGGGGCTCTTGCCGACTACGCAGACTTTCTGGGCGCCGAGGCCAGCTTTGAGGCCGGAGACAATGGCGCCGCCGCAGCCTTGCTCCGGGGCTTTGTTCGGCGCTATCCAGACAGCATCTTCGACGCCAAGGCGCCGGAACTGGAGGCCGACGTTCTGCTGGCCATGAACAACCCGACTGGCGCACGGGAAGCCTTGCTGCGCGGCCAAGGCACGGCGGCCGTGGAACGTCCCGGCTACCAGCTGGCCGAAGGGCAGGTCGAGTTGGCCATGGGGCGTAAGCAGATAGCCGTGGCCATCTTCCGGCGTCTGTTGCTCAGCCATCCCCTGACGGCACAGGCGCGGGTCGCCCGCCAGCGAATCACGGACTTGGGCGCGGAATCTGCCCTCACCGTGGCCGATCTGCGCAGCCTGGGCGACGCCTACTACCGAGCAGGACGGTACGCCGCAGCCGCCGCGCAGTACCGCGTTCTGGCGCATGCACCGGAGCTTGGTGCGCAGGAGCGCGAGGGATTTGCGGTGGCTGAAGCGGCCTGCGAATTACACCTTGGGAGGCTTACCTGGGCGGCAGCCGAGGCGCTGCCCGATACCAACAATGAAAGCGGCGCGCGGCGGCTTTATCTGCTCATAGAGCTGGCCAGGGACCGCAGCGACACCAGCAATCAGCAGCGCATTGTGACCGAGATGGAGGCTCGCTTTCCGTACAGCGAATGGCTGGCCGAGGCGCTGTTTTCCAGCGGCAACATGTACCTACTGCGCCGCGACTATCCAACGGCGATCCAGTACTATCTCTATCTGGCCGAGCATTTTCCGGCCTATAAGTATGCCGCGACGGCGCATTGGCGCGCGGGCTGGCTGACCTACCGGCTGGGTCAGGATCGCCAGGCCGCGCGGTTGTTCGCGGCGCAGATCCGCCTCTATCCGACGGCGACGGACACAGTCTCGGCGCTTTATTGGCAAGGCCGGCTCTACCAGACCCTGGACCACGCACCGGCACTGGCGGCAGCCAACTACCGCGCCATCATCCGCGCCTACCCGCACTACTTTTATGCGCAGATGGCCAGAGACCAACTAGCGGCGCTGGGCCACACCGAACCGGTCGTGTCGCCGCAGCTGGACCACTTTCGGACGCAACGGGTCCCGCAGCTGGAGACAAGTTTCCCGATGAACAGCCCCCACCTGGCGATGGCTCGCCTGCTGGCCAACGCGGGCCTGAACGAGTATATTCCACGCGAGATTGCCGCCGATCCCGGCGCATCCAGATGGAGTGCGCTCGTCGAGGCTCAGATCTACTCCTCCTACGGCGAGTATTTTCTCGCCCTGCGCGCAATCAAACGCGCCGTGCCCTATGCCTCCACGGCTTCCTTCCAGTCCATCCCGCTGGTTTACTGGAAGATGTTGTATCCCACGCCCTGGTGGAACACGATTGTCGCCGCGTCAAAGAAGAACGGCCTCGATCCTTATCTTGTTGCCTCACTCATCCGCCAGGAATCGGAGTTCAATCCCTCCGCCGTCTCCTACGCGCACGCCTACGGGTTGATGCAGTTGCTGCCCAGGGTGGGCCGCAAGATGGCGCGCGAAGAAGGCATGCGCTATTTCCGGACATTCCAACTGCTCGACCCGGAGATCAATATCCGTCTTGGGACCCGCTACTTGCGGCAGATGCTGGACGAGTTCGGCGGAGTGCCGGCCTATGCGCTGGCGGCGTATAACGCCGGCGACTATCGCGTTGTGGATTGGCGGGCACACGGACCCTATAGCGGCATCGACGAATTTGTGGAATCGATTCCCTTTACGCAGACCCGCAATTACGTTGAAGCCGTCCTGCGCAACGAAGAGACCTACAGGGCCATCGACGAATATGCCGGGGCGCGCGGCAACGAAACGGCGGCTTCTCTTCCTGCGACGGCGAGGCTCCCACTGCGCTGAAGCAGGGGCAGCGAAGGCTGGTCCGCCAAGCCCGGCCGTGGGGAATCCTATTCGCCACTCCCTTGAGCCGATTCTCGTTGACTTCAGGAACGGTCTCCGGCAACACTGAGCTTGACCGGAGGCTCTTGAGCCTTCGGTTGCCATTCGCACCCTGCTGTTTGAAGAAAACGGAGCTGAGCGAGGATTGTTTGCGCGGCTCTGTCAATCTCACCTTGATGGAGGGCAGGATGTCAGCCGACCTACAGTTCCTTGAAGAATGGATCCCGGAGAAGATGGACCCTGGGACAGTCTTTGTCCTGGAGAACCAAGACAAGCTCGGCCGGGCACAGAATCCCTACGTAGCGGTGATGTCCTGCCCGCGTTGCGGCACCATGGGACTGATCACGCGCCAGCAACTCTACGGCGGCCAAACCATGATCTGCGGCGGCGATTTATGCTCGGCTGAATACCGGCTGGATGGCGATACGATCAGCTTTCGCCCGGCGCAATAGAACGGCTGCGCGGCGAAGGCCGCAACAAGAAACCTCTTTTGCCGCAAACCGCGGGCTTGTTGCAGAGAAAGGCACGCGGCGGCCGAAGCCGCCGCGCGGGAGAGAGGCATTTTTGCGTGGGTTAGAAAGTGAAGCGCCCAACGATCTCGATT
>JAKABE010000173.1 GCA_021801945.1 Acidobacteriota bacterium | reverse complement strand
CTGGGCCGCGGCGATATGCTCTTTCTGCCGCCCGGAACCAGTCGCCTGATGCGCCTGCACGCGCCCTTCGTCAGCGAGAAGGAAACCGCAGCGGTGGTGGAGTTCTGGAAGGAACAAGGTACGGCGGAATACGTCGAAGGCTTCCTCGATTCGCCCAAGGATGAACGGAAGGCTGACGAAGACTCGAACAACGAATCCGGCGAGAACGACCCGATGTTCGACGACGCGGTGCGGCTAGTCTTCGAGTTCGGCAAGGCTTCTACGTCACTCCTGCAGCGGCGGCTGAGAATCGGCTATGGGCGCGCGGCGCACTTGATTGACCTGATGGAACGCGACGGACTGGTCGGTCCCGCCGACGGCTCGCGACCCCGCGAGTTGCTGAAGGCGCCGGGCTGGCTGCACGAGATCTCGGCGGTCAACGAATAATTCCGGTCTCCGACGGAGCAAGCCAGCCGCTCTCGGTGCTGGCCGCGCGGGTCCTACGCCTCGTGTTCGACCGGGCCGACTTCGATTTCGGCGGCTGAGCGGCCGCTCTTCATCTGCGACGAGGTGACAAGCACGACGGCGCAGAGGACGGCGACCATGCCCACATACTCGGTCTTCTGCAGCTGCTCGCCGAGTGCAGCCGCGCCCACAATCACGGCGACCACGGGATTCACATAGGCATAGGTGGCGACCTTCGCCACGGGCACGTTGTGAATGAGCCAAATGTAGCAGGAGAAGCCCATGAGCGAGCCGAAGAGAACCAGGTAGCCGATGGCGCTAACGCTCTCAGTGTTCCACACGGCGTGGGGCCACTGCCAGGCGACGGTGGCACAAAACAGATCGCAGAATCCGGCGGCCAGCATCTCCCATCCGGCGGCCACCAGCGGATCCACCGGCAATTGCATCCTCCGAAACAACACAGACCCGCACGCCCAGCTCAATGCGCCCAAAAGAATGACCACGGAGGCGATGAACCGCAAGGGGAGGCTGTGGCCATGGGTTTGGAGGGCGGCATGAAAGCCGGGCCAGAGCAGCGCAATTAGAGCCAGAAAACCGAGGATCACGCCCAGAATTCCTCGGGGGCGAAGCTGCTCGCCGCCCGGAAGACGCGACTCGATGACCGCTACGTAGACCGGCACAATGGCAATGAGCAGAGCGGCAAGACCGCTGGGCACATACTTTTCGGCCCAAACCAGACCGATGTTTCCGAAGAAGAGGAGCAAAAGGCCGAGAAACGCGAGCCGGATCATAATGCTGGGGCTATAGAAGAGCTGCTTCGCGCGCAAGGCGCAAAAGGAAAGCATGATGAGAGCGCCGATCGACATGCGCATTCCCGCCAGAATCGTGGCAGGGAGCAGTCGGACTCCAATGCTCATGGCGCCATAGTTTGCACCCCAGCACAGGTACACGCTGCCGAACGCAAGCACAATGGCAAGACGTGAGGGAGGAGTATTGGATGTCATAAGCGGCGGACCCGAAACTCCATGGTATCGTCCTGTGGCTGGACGAGCCCCATCGCCTCGAATGCCTGTCTTACATAGATGGGGATCCTGCCGTCATTTGCCCGCGCCTGGCAAAAGAGTTGAGATTGAAAACTCGCGGCTCCGTGGTACACTTCTCCGGGTAACGTTTTCTCATTCCAGGTTGCCGGGAATCGCCAGCTCCAGGCCGGCGGCGCGGCGCCGAGGAACGAATTCTTCGTGGGGCGGCGCGCTTTAACAGTTGACAGGCGTAGGAACAGAACCATTTACTCAAGGACAGATGTCCTTACTTTCGCCAGAAGAAGTCCGACTCGGGTGACCAATGTTCGCGTCGCTGCAAGCTCCCATTGCCCTTCACTCGCTGAGCTCCTTGCCGGCGTCTTTGGCTCTCGCAGCGCAGCGCCATGTTCACTTGCGTCCGCTGGACATGGCGCGGATCGCCATCTACTTCGGAATGATGCTCTGGATCGGCTTCTTTCTGAGGGGCCAGTCCAACACCGGTGAAGATTTCTTGGTGGCCGGCCGGGAGAGGACGGCGTGGATCGCCAGTTTGAGCTTCGTCTCCGCCAACCCTGCTGTCTGCCGCAGCGCGGGCAGCGGAACCCATCAGGCCTGCGCAGTTGACGCAGGTGCTCCCGCCAAGCGGTCTCGGTCGAAAAGCGCCTCTCCGCCTCCAGCAGGTCGCGCAGGTAATCTTCCAGAGCCCAAAGAACTGCAGGTTGTGGCTACTGGAGTCAATTAAATACTCATGTCCGTACTTTTTCGAGCGGGTGACAGGAGAATGTTTCCAATTCTGGCTAGCGCGGCGTAAAGGTCATGTACGGACAATCAACATGAATCCCGTCTGTCTTGGCGCGTTTCGATTTCGATTCAACGTGAGGATTACGGACTCGTGCACTCCTTAACGAATATGTCAACAAGCGACCCAATCATCGACAAAGAAGGAAGACGAAGTCTAACGTTCGTCTACTTTTTTGGTGCCTTTGGAGGCATTCTGTTCGGGTACGACATCGGCGTGATGACGGGCGCCCTTCCGATCCTCCAGCAACGATGGAATTTGCAGAATAGCCCAGTGGATCTTGGCTTGATCACTTCTGCGGTGATGCTGGGCGCCATTCTAGGTGGCGCGACAGCGGGGCGGCTGGCAGACCGATATGGTCGGCGCCGGCTGATCCTGATCGCATCGCTGGTTTTCATCGCAGGAGCTGCACTTTCGGCAATAGCGCCGGATAACGGTGTGGCGTATCTCGTAGCTGCGCGCGTTATTCTGGGCTGGGCAGTCGGTGCTGCCTCTGCGCTGGTGCCTGCCTACCTGTCAGAGATGGCCCCAGCCGCGGTCCGCGGTCGTTTGTCAGGTCTCAACCAGGTGATGATCGTCTCTGGGATGCTTCTCTCCTACGTCGCGGATTTTCTCTTGGATAGTTTGTCTGGGGCCTGGAGCTGGCGCCTCATGCTCGGTGCCGCGATCCTTCCCGCAATCATTCTTTTCCTGGGCACGCTTCGGCTTCCCGAGTCCCCCCGCTTCTTGGTCAGCCACGGTCTCCTCGACAAAGCAAGACAGGTTCTCACGACGGTCCGGCCGGAAGGATGGCGTCTCGAGGACGAGTTGCAGGAAATTCAACGGACCGTACACGACGAACAAGACCGGACAAAAGGACATTACACCCAATTTCTGCAAAGACACTATCGCCCATTGGTGGTAGCCGGCCTGGGTGTTGCTGCATTGCAGCAGTTTCAGGGCGCCAACGCCATATTCTATTACTTGCCGCTCATCGTGCAGCGGCTGAGCGGCGCCTCGACGCACTCGGCATTGATGTGGCCCATGGTGGAAGGCGCCATCCTGGTATTAGGATCGTTGTTCTTTCTTCTGCTCGCTGACCGCATCAACCGGCGCACCTTGCTGACTGTTGGCGGCATCATCATGGCGATTTCCTTCATCGCGCCCGCAGTCCTTCACATCCTGAAACCGTCCTTGGGCGGCAACACGGTCGTAGTGTTTCTGAGCATCTATGTGGCGCTGTACTCGTTTACATGGGCACCTTTGACGTGGGTGATTGTCGGCGAAATATTTCCATTGGCAATTCGCGGATCAGGCACTGGACTGGCATCCTCGTTCAACTGGATTGGGTCGTTCCTGGTGGGGCTCTTGTTTCCGATCATGGCTTCCGCGATGTCCGAGTATGCCGTGTTTGCGATCTTTGGAGCGGTGTGCGTGTTTGGCGTCGCCTTTATCCGCTCGTGGGTTCCCGAGACACGCGGCCGCACATTGGAAGAAATTGAGGCAAGTCCGGAGACCACATGAAACTGCAAGCGACGGTCGAGCGCAGCCAGGCTTCTCTACGCCACCAATCCCAAGGCCGAGTCCGGACTGGTAGGCTTGGCCTACGACGGTACCGTATTGCCCAAAGAAAAACCGGCCCTGCTTTACAGGCAGGAATGCCTGTGGGCTACGCTGGTCCTTGCGGTCCTTGAACATAATCTTCAGGTGCCCGGCGGGACGGTGAGCAAGCTCCGGTAACAGCCGTCACAACATAGACCCGCAGAGGAGCCGATGCGGGCGCAGAGAGGAAGGAGAGGGGCTTACAGATCGACCGAAGTTTTCCATTTAGTCTTTATGTCGGCGTGCCGCTGGCCATCTACGGGTTCATGATCCTGAGCAGCGGACGGTATGAATGGGCAAGTGGCGTCTATCCCGCCGGCGTGCAGTTGACTGATCTGCATTTGCCGGTCTGGTGGAACGCAGTACTGGTGGCTTTGGGTGTGTTTTACCCGGTCAAGTCTTGCCCCGGCGCGCGGAAAATAGGATTGGCTGCGCGGGCGAGGTGGTTTAAGCGCCTGGTGGCCGAACGAATGAGAGTCAAAAGAGCGCGCTTGACGGATAGTTCCGGAAGCATGATGGCGGTCCGGCAGCGGCAGGCGACACTAGCCCGCATCAGCGGAAAGGATGAGAGGAGTAGGAGAGATGACAGCGCAACGCACCATGACATACGGGGTAATCGTCGGCAATCGTGGATTTTTTCCGGATCACTTGGCCAAGAGCGGCCGCGATGAGATCATCGCCGCTTTGCAAGTAGCAGGCGCGCGGGCAGTGGTTCTGAGCCCCGAAGAATCGAAGTACGGCGCGGTGGAGACCTTTGCCGAATCCGAGCGTTGCGCGGAGTTGTTCAAGAATCACGCCGGCGAGATAGACGGCATCATCGTGACGCTGCCCAACTTTGGAGAGGAACGGGGCATCGTGGACGCCATTCGCCTCTCGGGACTGAAGGTCCCGGTGCTTGTGCAGGCCACGCCCGACCGCTCGGATGCGATGACCATCGCCACCCGCCGCGACAGTTTTTGTGGCAAGATGAGCTGCTGCAACAACATGATGCAGTACGGCATCGACTATTCACTCACGACGCTGCACACTGAGAGCCCAGCCTCGGCGGAGTTCAAGGCTGACCTCGAGTGGTTTGGGCAGGTCTGCCGCATCGTGAAGGGGCTCAAGAACCTGCGCATCGGCGCTATTGGCGCGCGCCCTGCGGCCTTCAACACCGTGCGCTACTCGGAACGCATTTTCGAGACTGCTGGCATCTCCGTCGAACCGATCGATCTGTCAGAGATCTTCGGGCGCATCAATCGCATGAAGGACACGGACGACGCGGCGCAAGCCAAGCTCGCGGCCATCAAAAAATACGTGACCACAAGCGGTATTCCCGACGCGGCGCTGATGAAGATGGCCAAGCTGGGCGCAGTGGTCGATGGATGGATGAAACAGACCCACTGCACCATCAGCGCGGTGCAATGCTGGACCTCGATGGAGGAGTTCTTTGGCGTGGTGCCGTGCACGATTATGAGCATGATGAGCAATAATCTGCTCCCCTCGGCCTGCGAGGTGGATGTACCGGGCGTGCTCAGCATGTACATGATGGCGCTGGCATCGGGCACACCGTCGGCGCTGCTGGACTGGAATAACAACTACGGCAACGACCCCAACAAGTGCGTCTGCTTCCACTGCTCCAACTTGCCCAAGCACTTCTTCAAGGAAGCCCGCATGGATTACCAGGAGATCATCGCTGGCACGGTGGGCAAGGAGAATACCTTCGGCACCTGTGTGGGCCGGGTGAAGTCCGGGGCCATGACCTTTGCGCGCTTCTCGACCGACGACCGGCGCGGCGTGATCCGCGGGTACACGGGCGCGGGCCGCTTCACCGACGATCCCCTGGAGACCTTCGGCGGGGCGGGCGTGGCTGAGATCCCGCAGTTGCAGAAGCTGCTCCGCTACATCTGCCGTGAAGGCTTCGAGCATCACGTAGCCGCTAACTTCAGCGACGTCTCGAAGGCCGTGCACGAGGCCGCTCGCTACCTTGGCTGGGAGAGCTACTACCACCCGGCGCTCGAGGAGTAGGGGCCGACCAGAGCATAGCACCATAATCGAATCATCCGGCGCCCCACCCCCGCTGCAAAAATACAGACGCGGCGAGGGTGGGGCATTCCACCTTTCAAGGGGGTCTTTTGTCTCGTTTCTTGTGCGATCTACGGGCAGGTTTGTGGATTGAGGCCAAACCCCGGCTTACCTCTCCGTATTGCCCGCCTGTGACTGGCTTTGCGGCTGCGCGGGAAGCATGTAGATGACCTCGCCAGGCCTGGCGTAGTGGAGCTTCTCGCGCGCTTCGCGTTCGATGGCATTGGGGTCGGTTTTGAGCTGCTTGATCTGCTGCTTGATCTGGGCGTTTTCCTGCTCGAGATCCTTGATCTGCTTTTGCAGTTGGCGGTCCTGCTCGCGTTTCCGCTGCCAGAAAGATAGCCCATCCTTGCCGTAGACAACATGGAAGGTCATAAGCAGCGCGAGCATGATGGCGACGAGCGTTCCCGCGGGGCGCCACGCCCTGCGCACCCATGCCACCACTCTCAGGCGCGGCGAAAGGTGCGCCGCGTCCACAACATCTTTTCCGGCTTGTGCGCGCTCGGGCGGCATTGAAACCTGAAACCACCTTCCCAAATTGCAGGACGCCGCCCAGCGGAGCAAAGGCGGCCTTCAATTTCTCAGTGAACGCGACCTTCCGCCGGGGGTCAAGAGGAAGTCTTCATGAACTGCATCGAAGGAACCAAGCTTGGCAAGCAGTTCCCAAGACTGAAGAATGGCTTCCTGCGGCCTTGGATCGTGCAGCGTACAATGAGCGCATTAGGCACGTGGACGACGAGGACATGTGCATTTGACCGAAAGCGCCATCACCATTTCACCGGGGCCGCGGCTGCGCTTTGCCATGGTGCTGGCAATCCTTGCGGATGTGCTGCAACTCTTGGTGTTTCCGTTCTTCATCGATGGTGGCGCATCGCCCACCGATGACCTGATGGATCTCGGAGTGGGCGCCGTACTGACGGCTCTGGTGGGCTGGCATTGGGAGTTCCTGCCCTCGTTTTTTGCCAAAGTCCTGCCGGGAGTCGATCTGGTTCCCTTTTGGACCTTGGCGGTCGCCAATGTCTACCGGAAATCGAAGCAGGCAGTCACGACCGTAGAGGAATCGCCGGAGTGAGATGCCGGAGGCGCCATTTGCCGCAGGACACGGCAAATGACGCTTGATCGAAGATCATCAGGTAGGCTCTTGCGCCT
>JAKABE010000172.1 GCA_021801945.1 Acidobacteriota bacterium | reverse complement strand
CCCCCGCGCTATAAAACAGTTACGATGAGCCTGGCGATACCAGGACGAGTGGAAGAGATCGATTCCGGCGAGGGTTTGCGCATAGGCCGCGTGAACTTTGGCGGGGTGGTCAAGCGCGTTTGCCTAGACTTCACGCCCGAGATTAAGGTTGGCACGTATGTGATTGTCCACGCGGGCTTTGCCATCTCCGAGATCGACGAGGAGAGCGCGCAGAAGACCCTCGCCGACTTCCACTCGATGGGCCTGCTCGACGAAGAACTCGCCAACGAGGAAGAGGTCTTTCGCCGCGCGGCCTCGGCTCCTTCGTCGCCCTGCCCTGACGGCAGTTGCGGCACACCATGAAGTACCTCACCGAGTTCCGCAACGGCGAGATCGCCCAGCGCATGGCGGGCGAAATTCGCTCTCTTGCCACGCGCCCGTGGAAGATCATGGAGATCTGCGGCGGGCAGACGCACTCGATCATTCGCAATGGCATCGACCAGATGCTCCCGCCGGGCATCGAGATGGTTCACGGGCCCGGCTGCCCGGTCTGCGTGACCCCGCTCGAACTGATCGATAAAGCGCTGGCCATAGCGGCCCGGCCGGAGGTGATCTTCTGCTCCTTCGGCGACATGCTCCGCGTCCCCGGCTCCGCGGGCGACCTCTTTCAGGTAAAGGCCCGCGGCGGCGACGTGCGCATCGTTTATTCGCCGCTCGACGCTGTTGAGCTGGCCGTCAAAAATCCGGAGAAGCAGGTCGTCTTCTTCGGTGTGGGCTTTGAGACCACCGCTCCGGCCAACGCCATGAGCGTACACACAGCCAGGCGCCGGGGAATCGGGAATTTTTCGCTGCTCGTCTCGCAGGTGCTGGTCCCGCCGGCCATCGAGGCGATACTCCGCTCGCCGGGCAATCAGGTGCAGGCCTTTCTGGCCGCCGGCCACGTGTGCACCGTGATGGGCTACTGGCAGTATCCGCCGCTGGCGGAGAAGTACGGCGTGCCCATCGTCGTCACTGGCTTTGAGCCGCTCGATCTGCTGGATGGGATTCGCCGCGCCGTGGCGCAACTGGAGGCTGGCCAGCACGAGGTGGAGAATGCCTATAGCCGCGTGGTGAGCTTCGAGGGCAATCGCCCGGCGCAGCGGCTGCTGAGCGAGGTCTTCGAGGTGGCCGACCGCGCCTGGCGGGGCATTGGCGTGATTCCCAAGAGCGGCTGGCGGCTGAAGGCCGATTACCGGGCATTCGACGCCGAAGAGCGGTTTCAGGTTGTGGAGATTCATGCGCAGGAGTCGCCGCTGTGCCGCTCCGGTGATGTGCTGCGCGGGGCGATCTGTCCGGACCAGTGCGCGGCCTTTGGCAAGGAGTGCACGCCGCGCCGTCCGCTGGGCGCGACCATGGTTTCAAGCGAGGGCGCCTGCGCGGCGTACTACAACTATGGGCGGCTTGTCTCGGCGGAAGAGCTGAAAGCAGCCGGTAGCTCGTAGCCGCTAGCCAGTAGCTTTGCTTTGCTACGAGCGGCAGTAGGAGTTCGCTAGACAAGCGTAAATGGGGAATAAGCTGGAACTACTGGCTACAAGCTACTGGCTACCGGCTCCTCGCTCGTCTCGATTCCGCAGAGGATTCAACCTGTGACCGACACAAACGCGACGATCGACTTTTCTCGCTGGAGCTGCCCGCTGCCGCTCAAGGACTATCCGACTATCGTCATGGCCCACGGCGGCGGCGGCAAACTGAGTGGCGAGCTGGTGGAGCACCTGTTTCTGCCTGCCTTCCGTAATCCGGCGCTTGAAACACTGGGCGACGCCGCGCTCGTGGAGTTGGCCGGCGGACGGTTGGCTTTGACCACGGATTCCTTTGTCGTGCAGCCGTTGTTCTTTCCAGGCGGCTCCATCGGCGAGCTGGCTGTGAACGGGACTGTCAACGATCTCGCTGTCTCGGGTGCGGAGCCGAAGTTCCTGAGCGCAAGCTTCATCCTGGAAGAGGGGTTTCCGCTGGCGCAGCTTGCGGCCACCGTGGATGCGATGGCGCGGGCCGCGGTTTCGGCGGGCGTCCAGATCGTTACCGGGGATACGAAGGTCGTCGAGCGAGGCCACGGCGACGGCTGTTACATCAGCACCGCGGGAGTGGGCGTTCTGCGCGCCGGCGTCCAGGCTGGGCCTCATCGCGCGCGGCCGGGCGATGCGGTGCTGGTCTCCGGAACCCTCGGCGATCACGGCATGGCCGTGATGAGCGTGCGCGAGGGGCTCGAGTTTGAAAGCCCGATTCGCTCCGATTGCGCGGCGCTGAACGGCATGATCGGCGAGGTTCTCGCCGCCGTTGGCAGCGCCGTTCACGCCATGCGCGACCCTACGCGCGGCGGCCTGGCCTCCACGCTCAACGAGATTGCCGCGGCCTCGGAGGTGGGCATTGCGATCGACGAAACCGCGTTGCCCGTGCGGCAGGAGGTGCAGTCAGCCTGCGAGCTGCTGGGACTCGACCCGGTCTATGTGGCCAATGAGGGCAAGGCGGTGTTCTTGGTCGCGGCTGAGGCTGCGGAGCGCGTTCTCGAGGTTCTGCGCGCACACCCGCTGGGGCGCGAGGCGGCGCTCATTGGGCATGTTACCGCGGAACACAAGCGCATGTTGGTTGCCCGCACGGCCATGGGCGCGAACCGCGTGATTCCGACTCAGATTGGCGAGCAGTTGCCGCGCATCTGCTGACGATGGCTGCCGTGCCGTTCGACCTGCTCCAGTTGGCGGCTAATGAAGGCGGTGGGGCTACCTCGAAGGTGGAAATACAGTCCTAGTCAGGCCGATGAAGACCGCATCATGCAAATGTTGGACCATTGTCGGATGTTGCGTGAATCCGGGGGGGGCGGAGGATGGCGCGCGCCCCGTGGGCATTCTGAAGATTTTGACCGCGGCAGAGCGCTGGCTCGTTCGGTACGAATGGAAGGACACGCAAGCGCCGTTTCGCTGCGATACGTTGGTGCATTAACGAATTGAAGGGCATGCGGCGTGCTCTCTCCAGGCCCTGGAGACCCATCCCGGATGCATCGCGCTTGTCAGTCCGCTCGAACCCAACCGCACGGAGCTCGACCCGAATCTTGGTTAGTGCGACCTGGCCTGGAAGGTGTGGACATGGTGTGGACACCGGGCAATCAGGAAGCCATGTTCCTTGGAGAGAGCGTGCAGTGATCCGGTCGCTCCTCATGATCGTTATGTCACCAGTTCCTTGATTCATACCCCTGGAGTCTGCAAGCAAGCCACACAAGTCGTTCTCGCCGATGCAAAAGTAGATTCGCCATTTCCGGCCGTATGTCCACCCCCCCTAGTGCACAGCCTCTAATATCGGGTATTCAAAGTCTGACTTGATCCGATATCGTATTTGCTGAACTTTCACTTTGGGGAATTGGGTCCTGCGTGTTCGCTTGATCCCGGTCATCGAACCTGCTGTGAAAGGATCGGCTCGGGACGATCCTTTGCACGTATTCGTTCGTCGCAGGGTCGACTGCGCCACGGCTCTCCTTTCGAGGTGGATCTGGATATGGATGGCCGGCCGATCTGCGAGAAAGAGCCCGACCGCGGGCCGATCTGCCTTTTGGTCATCACTAGGCTTGCTCGGCCGCCATTTCGCTCCAGGAGTAGATCCATGCCGCGTTTCTGCATCGCTTCATCCTCTGTGTTCGTCCTTTTTGTCCTGGGGCTCTGGCCCCGGACGGTCAACGCCCTGGGAGAGCGAAAGTACGTCAGCAACTCGCCGGCGCAGGGTGGCTTTGTGCTCGAGGCAAATGGCCAGGCGGCTCCGCTCGTGGTGAGTGACAAGGATTGGTGGGGCGTGGTCAGAGCCGCAGGCGACCTCGGCCAGGATGTGGGCCGTGTGACGGGGTACGATGCTCCTGTAGTCAAAACCGGCATCCCCACCGCGAAAGACGTGGTGCTGATCGGGACCATCGGCAAGAGCCCGCTGATCGATTCCCTGATACGCAGGCACAAGCTGGATGTAAGCGGCATCGCCGGTCAGTGGGAATCGGCCGTGATGACCATTGTGGACCACCCCATGAGTGGGGTGCGGCGCGCCCTCGTGATCGCCGGAGCGGACAAGCGCGGCACGATCTACGGTATCTACGACCTCTCGGAGCAGATCGGAGTTTCGCCCTGGTATTGGTGGGCCGACGTCCGGGTACCGCATGCCGATGCGCTTTATGTGGAACCGGGCCGATATGTGCAGCCCGTGCCGGCCGTCAAATATCGCGGCATATTTCTGAACGACGAGGCGCCGTGCCTTTCCGGATGGACCACAGAAAAGTTCGGCGGAATGAACCACGAGTTCTACACAAAAGTCTTCGAGCTGCTTCTGCGCTTGAAGGCCAACTTTCTCTGGCCGGCCATGTGGAACAACGCCTTTGCCGCCGACGATCCGCTGAACGCCAAACTCGCGAACGCGTACGGGATCGTCATGGGCACCTCGCACGAGGAGCCCATGATGCGCGCGGAGAAAGAGTGGACTTCAGGCGATCACGGCGCGTGGAACTATCAGACCAACCAGAAGGAGATTGACAAGTTCTGGCGCGAGGGCATGGAGCGCGACAAGAACTACGAAGAGGTGGTAACCCTCGGCATGCGCGGCGAGGGCGACACGCCGATGTCGGGCACCGCGAACATCCAGTTGCTTGAAAAGATCATCGCCGACCAGCGCCAGATTTTGAAAGAGACGGTGAACCCGTACCTCAAAAAGATCCCGCAGGTATGGGCGCTCTACAAAGAAGTGCAGACCTACTATGAGGAAGGCATGCGCGTCCCCGACGACGTAACGCTGCTCTGGTCCGACGACAACTGGGGCGATCTGCGCCGCTTGCCCACCCCCGCAGAACGCAACCGCTCGGGCGGGGCCGGAATCTACTACCACTTTGATTACGTGGGCGGACCCAGATCGTATAAGTGGCTGAACACGAACCCCATCCCCAAGGTGCAGGAGCAGATGCATCTTGCCGTAGAGTACGGGGCCACACGGCTCTGGGTGGTGAACGTCGGCGACCTCAAGCCCATGGAGTTCCCGATGGAGTTCTTCCTCGATTACGCGCGAACACCCCAGCGCTGGGGCAAAGATCATCTCGACGAGTTCACGAAGCTCTGGGCCACGCGGGAATTCGGTCCCCAACATGCCGATGAGATTGCCACCGCGATGGAGGAGTACACGAAGTACAACGGCCGGCGCAAGCCCGAGCTGCTTTCGCCATCCACCTTCAGCCTCACCAACTATCACGAAGCCGACCGCGTAGAGGCGGAGTGGAGATCCCTGGCCGAGCGCGTAGACGATCTTGCCGCCGAGATTCCTGAAGACGAGCGCGCATCGTACTTTGAGCTGATCCAATACCCCGTGGACGCCTGCGCGAACCTGAACGAGATGTATATCGAGGCGGCAAGAAATGCAGCCGACGCACGCATGGGAAATCCGCGCGCGAATGCCGAAGCCGATGAAGTGCGCAAGCTGTTTGCGAAGGACGCGGCCCTGAGCAACTACTACAATCACAAGCTGCTCAACGGCAAATGGGACCACATGATGGACCAGACGCACATCGGCTACTCATATTGGAACGAGCCGCCGGCGAATGTAATGCCGGCGGTGAGTTGGATCCAGGTACCACAGGAGGGATCGCTCGGCATCAGCGCCGAGGATTTAACCTTCATGCGGCGTGGAGGGAGCTTTGGGTTCTCGCTTGGCACCATTGACTCCGTCTCCAACGAGATGCGCACGCTCACACTTTTCGATCGCGGCAAGACGCCCGTGGAATACACCGTGCAGACCGGTGCCCCCTGGATCGTTGCATCGCAGACCTCGGGAACGGTGGGCGCAACGGAGCAGAAGATCGTGCTCCACGTGGATTGGAGCAAGGTTCCCGCGGACTCGACCATTGCCGAGGGAACGGTCATAGTCCGCTCGGGCGAAGGCCGGCCCATGAGCTACATCCTTGAGACGCGGCGTCTGCCCATCACGCGCGCTAGCGCCCGAGGCTTTGTGGAGAGCGACGGATACGTCGCTATGGAGGCGGCCGACACGTCGCAGCGTACGGCAAGCGGCGCAACCCATTGGGTGGAACTACCCGGCTACGGCGAGACTCGTTCGGCCATGACGATCTATCCGGTGACGGCCGCGAGCAATACGGACTCGAAGGCCTCCCTTGAGTACCGGATGTACCTCTACGATTCCGGTGACTTCCAGTTGCAGGCGACCCTGTCGCCCACACTCAATTTTGTTCCCGGCCGCGGCCTGCGTTTTGCCGTCTCAGTCGATGATGGACCGCGGACAATCGTCGATACGTTGGCGCACGACTCGCAAAGAGACTGGGCAGAGGCTGTGAGCGATGGAGTTCGCCACGTCACGGTTCCCCTGAAGATCGCCACACCGGGATATCACACGTTGAAGATATGGGCGGTCGATCCAGGTGTCGTGCTGGAGCGCATCGTAGTGAGTCACGGCCTGTTACGTCCCAGCTATCTGGGACCACCGGAGAGCCTCCACTTTCCAGCCTCTGCCGTGCGGCTATAGGTTAAACGAATTCAGTTGGTTGGTGGAGCAGGGCACGCCAGATACCATGTTGGCGCTCTGAAATGACTGTAGGATCGGCGCTTCCTCAAACAGAGTGAGCCTGAGCGTATCTGGGATTTGAAAGAGGGCCCTTTCGACGCGTGGTTGTTTGTGCGCGATGGAGATCAGGGTGTCCAAGGTGGCTGAGGATTCCCGAGGCTGGCGCGCGAATTTCGCGAAGCCTCAATAAGCAGATGCGCCTGGAAATGGAAGGCCAGGAGGGAGACTGAACATGACAATACTCTGCTTGAAGCGATCCGCGACCCGCTCACACGCCATCCGCAACTCCATCGATCGCGGCATTGAAAGCCCGAATGTTCGGCGCGCCGCCGGCAAACCTGTTGAAGGCATGGCGCGTCTCCGCACGCGTCATGAGGGCAGCCATGTGATAGTCGGAGTCCAGGATGATGGCGCCGACATCAATGTCGGAGTATCCGCTAGATGGCGGTCCATCGTCAGCTCGTGCCGGCCGCCCGCGCTGGGTAGATGTCCGAACGCGAGATCCTATATTTCGTC
>JAKABE010000171.1 GCA_021801945.1 Acidobacteriota bacterium | reverse complement strand
AATTCGGCGGCGCGGACCCGCAAAGCCATGGCCGCGCGGTGCAGCGTGGCCGTGGCGTGGTCGCGTACGCGTTCCGGGATGCCTGGCAAGGCAAGAAGGTCGGCTGCCGATTCAATAGAACTGGCGATGTGTTCGGCGAAGGCGGAATCGAGCCAAGCGGGGTCGGCAGCGATGCTGGCGACGGCGGCTCTGGCCAGTTCCACGGCCGACGCCGGCGCGGCATCCAGGATGATAGGCAGACCAGGCTCGTCGCTGTCGAGTAGGATGTGGACGGCGACCAGGCGGCCATGCTGGTCGGCGAAGATTTGTGCGCGTGGATCCCTCATTGGCGTTTTGCCTCCTTAACCACGTTGCGAAATCGCATGCCGTGGATTATCGGGCAGCCGATCGGGGAACGAAACAATTTTCCAGCAGACCGGTACGGCGGTTCAAGTGGCGGACAATACCCAGGACATCATGCAAAAAATTGAAGCTGCCACTGTTGGCCAAAGCGGCCAGGCGCAGCGGGGTGCGGGCGTGCACGGCCAGCAGGTCCATTTCCAGGCTCATGGCGTCGAACCTTGCCTTGTTGTTTTTTACTCCCAATTGTTCTGCTCGCCGGAGTATTTTTTGCATGATTCTATTTTCGTCCTCATTCAACACCGCGAGTTGCACTTTGTGCATCGACATTGGGACATTCCGCCCTTCTTATGTCAGACTATTTAAGTTTTTGAGCCACGTTGTAATGGCGGCGGGAAGCGCTTCACCGTGCCGCGACATCCGGAATCAGTGGCGTCTCGCCAAGCGCAATGCGCTGCGCGGACGTAAGCCGTAGCTCGGACGGCTCCCAGCCCGTCCAGCCCTCGGGAGGGATGACATCGTACTCGGCGCCGCATTTAGTACATACGAATGGGCCTGCAAAGCTCTCGGCTTCTGCGTCGTCCGTTTCGACGAGTATTTCTTCGAAGCCCCCGTCCTCCGCCGTACGCACCTCGGCGTCAACATATCCAGCCACGCATGCCTTGCACCTAAAGGTGTCATTTCTGCAGCGACACACGAACTTAGGCATCCCAATCATCCTCGTTCCCACCACTCCGGCCCGCATTACATTCCGCTTATGGTTAGAAGAAACATGATTCCCGCAACCACTATCCCCACTATCTCCCAATGAAACACAAAGCAGAGAACGAGCAGCACAACACCCCAGAGAACGCATACCATGCGCATCCCACGGATCAGTCCACTTGTGTCCGCAGGCTTTTCCGGCAGCATCTCTTCACCGAAAGCTTCGGTGGGCACTATACCTGCTTGGCTATCCTCCGGCAAATTCAGAAACAATCTCTGTTCCCCTCCCGCTATAACAAGCCCTGGCCCTCTCTAACTGGTTCCGCTGCCGTTCGCGCAAGCGCGCGTACATTTCCGCGACGGCACCGCCTTTAGCAATCTGAGCGGAATACTCACGATCGAAATACTCAAGCATCCCGAGCAAGGGCCGCTCCGCAAGGCCCTGGTCTCGCAGGAAGCATCGGTAGTTCGAATCCGCGTCATGCCAGCGGTCGGCTTCTTTCCAATCCAGGCTAGATCTGGCATGGTCGAAATCGGAGAAAAATGCCGACCCATCAGCCCGGACCATGGCCTGCGCCCGGTCTCCCAGGGTGATGCGCCGGCGCACCAACCCGGCCATGGCCACCTGCAATTCGGCCAAGTGCCGGTCATTCCAAAAGGCTGGTTCCTCTCCGGCCTCCCGGAGCAAGAACACCCGATCCCCTTCGATCACCAATTCCACCTGGTGGGGCACGCCTGGCAACTCCCGCACCTGGTGAAGTACCTCATATTCCCGGAGTCCCCGCACCGTGGGCTCCACCTTGTTGACGAACGGCAAGTACTCCTTGACGGCCCGGCCGTCCGGCATCAAGTACACCGTCGAGGATCCTGCAAATCCGTGCCCCAGGACCAGCAGCCGGCCGGAATCCACCAGATCGCAGAGCGTTGTTTTCTGCACCTCCAGTGACTGAAGCGCGTCGCCACCATCCGCGACCAAGAACATCCACGGACACCGGACCGGGCTCCGTCCAAGATCACGGGTGAAGCCGGCCCGGTTGAGCGCATCGCAGAGTGGCCGGGCCTCAGCAGCCAGCGGAATCCCTTCTCCCGGCCCCCAATGCATCTCTAATCTCGTCCTGCCCACGCCAGAGGGCCAACCGCACGGCATTCGCCTCCATGCAGAAGGCCGGTGGTTACCCACCGGCCCTCTGCCATCGCAAACCTACCCGGAGCGACTAGTCGCCCGGTTCCTCGCCGGTCTCCTCATCAATCTCGCCCCAGTCGATCCGCTGTACCGCGATCTGGTAGATCATCGCCAGAGCGACACCATACGGAATCTTCCTGGCCTCCGCGATCTCCTTGGCAAATTCCGTAAGTTTGTCGGCCGCCAGATTGGCAGAGATGTCGGCGTCCTCTTCATAACCAGGCCAGCCCTCGGCGTTCGCTCGTTGCAGCAGACGTATCTCCATATAGCCCACTCGCCTCCATCTGGTCCTTCTCAGTCGTCGGCCTCCATCTGCAGTTCGGTCGCCTGCATTCGGAGCAGATCAAGTGCGGACACTGCCTCCGCGATCTTGTCCCCGGTCGCTTGCCGATACTCGGTCACCAACTGTGTGAGCCGCCCGAGTTCCTCCAGATATTTGCTGACTGTCTTGGATCGAATCTTTGCGCCGTTCTGTTTCTTACGAAGCAGCAGCTTATCAATCTCCCGCACTAGATTATCCACCTCGCCGTGGACATGCCTGGCGGTTTCCTGGACTACCATCTGACGCTGTTTGCGCACGTCGATCAGGGGAAGGTCGCGGAACTCAGCTGAACCCGGCTGCATCCACTCGAACAGGTCGGCCAGTTGATCGACAACGTGTTTGTGCGCTTGCAGGGCGAAGTAAACTACCCCGTCGCGGCGCAGCCGGATGATGTGTTCGGCACGCATCATGGCGGTGATGGCCCGCCGGATATAGCCGTCGTTGAGATTCTCCAGATACTCGCTGAACCGCGCAGGGAACCCATCAATGGATTCCCGCACGATATTCGCCACGGTGTCTGGCAGTTCCGCCATGCCTGGCAATTCGGACACGGTGACATCGGAACCGACAAGCTCGAGTTGCGCCGCCTCCGTGTACAGGAGGCGGACATGCTCTTTGTCCGCAATCTCCACCACGATGTGTCGCACTATATTCGTCGCGTCGTCCCCTACCTCGCGCACCAGCAGAGAAACGTGTGCGGAGTGCCCGTTGACCGGCATCTCCTCGTCCCGCTTCAGCGTCGACGAGGCGCTGCGAAACGCGTTGGACGGGTGAATCGGCTGCGGCAGGTACTTCGAGTCGATGCCAGCGGTCTTGAAGCCTTCCGCTAATGCCAGCGGGGCAATTTTCAGCGTCGCCGGAATGCTGAAGAAGAAGAGTTGTCCAACGAAAGCATCGCTCTGCACCTCCGGGCTGTCGCCTTCCTCGATCTCCGGGAGCACGACGGCCGCGACGTTGGAGCGGCCAAAGGTCTTTCCGAAGATGTTCTTCATCTCAATGGCAGTAGACACGCAAATCCCCCTTTCCGGCGGGGACGCCGGCAATCGGCGCCTCCCCCGGTCACATTCGGGCCAGCACGACGGCCAGTGGCCCGTACGCGCTCCATATCCCCGGGTCCACGGCCCAGGCCCCCAGAAGGGCGCACGGAATCCACATCTCAGCACCCTTCTCTGGCCCCGCGGTGGCTGTCTTAAAGCCGAAGGCCGACAGGTCGTCTACGATGGTCGTCGTACCAGATCAACCTACTACGAACCCAGACTCAGAATAACACTCAGGCCGCCCCGGGATCCTCGACCACCGTCGCCAGGATGTCAGCCGCCACCCGAGCCAAGTCCGACGTCTGGATCACGGCATCACAGAACTGCATCGTGTCGGAGCGGTCGGATCCCACCAGGACGCCGACGAGGTGCACCTTGCGCCGCTCCTTCTCCTCTGCCAAAGCCGCGGTGAATTCTGGGCTCAGGGCACAGATGCCGTCCGTGATGAGCACGATGTCACCATTCCGGTACGGCGACTGCTGCTGCAGCCGCAGGGCTTCGGTCAGCGGCGCCTCCCAGTCCGTTCCCCCGTTGAAAAATAGGGTGGCGAATTCAAGCAGGGCCTCCGGATCGACCTTGCCGCCACTGAACTCGAAGGTCTCGATCTGCGCCCTGCTGCTGAACACCACGCCGGCAAAGTTGCGTCCCTGCCGCCTGGCGATCTCGAGCAGGCCCATCGCGACCCCCTTGATCATCATCTCCACCTGGCCCGCGGTGCTGTTCGACGTATCACAGCACACCACCAGCGGCCCCCGGCCCTGCTTCTCCCGGGTGGCCTTCTGCCACTGCAGCGCCTGACCGGTCACCAGCCGGCGCACGGCCTCATACCGCAGTTGCGGGTGGGCCAGCATTGCTAGTTC
Source organism: Acidobacteriota bacterium (assembly GCA_021801945.1). The sequence continues at coordinate 2,632 of JAKABE010000171.1, read as the reverse complement.
GGAGGGCAGGAGACGCCTGAGATCGCTGCCGGTCTCGACGCCCACCACCTCGGAAGGCTTGGCCGTGACGCGGCGCTGATGTAAGCCGCTGGCCAGGGACCGCATTTCGCCTACAATGTCCGCCATCTGCCGCAGTTTCGCGGTCTTGGCCAGCTTCTGGGCCAGTTCCACGCGCTTCCCCAGCGGCAGATGCTGCAGTGCCCCGGGGTCCAGCCCCCACGACGCCAGCACCGCCTCAGCGTCGGCAACCTCCTGCTTTGCGGCTTTGGCGGCCGCGCGGGCGATCATCCTGGTCTGTTGCGGTGTCACCTCGGGGGGTGCGGCGGATCCGGGGGTAGCACCCTCTGGCCGCGCCGCCTTCTTGAGTTCCTCAAGGGCGGCCGCGCCGGCGGCCATGGTGCCGATCGCGGAGAGCATCTCGTCCAGGACGGATGTCTCCCGCGTCTGTCCCCATTCCGCACCCTCCCAAGACTTCTCGACAGCAGATCGCTGCCACCCAGCCTGAGGGGGAACGTCGTCCACCAAGTGGGGGTCTGGCTTGTAGAGTCCGGCATGTAGGTCCGCAAGCAGCCCCCCAAATCCCGGGTGTATCTTTCGGCCCGAAACACGCAGGTCGCGCAGCGGCTGGCACTCACCCAGGGTATCGCGCCAGACCAGATCATCGAAGTGGTCGTGGTCAACGACCCGATGCTCCCCTTCCGGTTCCTCAGGCACACTACGCCCTCCCGTACCGCATCGTGTTAAATCGCATGAACGCTTCTTTTGTATATCCATTCGTGCGGTCCAGCACATCCTCAATCGCGGATGCGTCCTGTCCACGCCCGATGGCTCCGTCGCGCAATTCCTGCAACCTTCTGGCGATTTTCTTGAGCTTCTTGGCCGACTCATCAAACGCATCCATAGTCTTGCGATTCTGGTCCGGGTCGTCACTGCCGGAAACGTCAGCCGCTATTACGGTAATCCACTGCTCTTCGGCGGCGTCGAGAAGGTCCTCCGCTTCTCCAAGAGCCGGATCCACGATGTCGAACAGGCCCCGGCGGATCTTCCCCCGCTGATCCGGCTCTTCCCAGAGCGCATCGCTCAGGATGAGCAGGTCCTGCGGCAGGACCTCATTCCGACCGTCGAGGAGGGCATTCGCCTGACAGAGACGGAGGCAGAGCCTCCACCTCCGGTCTGAGACGGCGACCCGCCACACGTGGCGCGCCGCGACCCACAGTTTCGTGAAGGTCTCACGCACCCCGTCCCAATGGACGTCCGGCACGAGGTGGGAGGCCGCGTCGATCTCGGTCAGTGTCGGCCCGGTCGGTCCCTCCTGCTCCTCGGACATGCGGAGCAGATCGAGGAAGTTGCCGGCGTCCTTCAAGTAGTCCACCCGGAATCTGAGGCCGAAGCGGTCCCATAGTGCCGTCAGGGACTCATCCTGCGGCAGCTCGTTGCTTGTGCCGACAAGGGTTCGCAGCGGGATGCGCACCGTCTGCCCGGCGTTGACCACTTCCCGTTCGTTGACTGCGGTTAGCAGCCCGTTGAGCGTGGCCGCGTTGCACTTCCAGATCTCGTCCACCGCCGCGATGTCGGCGGTGGCCAGAGTCCCGTCCAGGTTCCTCGCGTATACATCATCCTCGATCATGCGCTTCGCGCTGACCGGGCCGAACAGTTCATCCGGGGTGGATGTCGGGGTTAGGGTGGTGCGGAAGAACCTTCCACCGACACCGCCACACACCGCCTTCGCCAGTTCGCTCTTGGCGGCCCCTGGAGGACCGATCAAGAGCACATGCTGCCTCGCCACAAGGGAGACCACCAACCCATGGATCACGCTGCGCCGCTCAAAGAATCGCTTTTGCAGCGCGCACTCGAATTCGTGAAATGTCGGCATCAACAACATCTCCTTGTGTCTCAAATTAAGCGGCGCACAAGACCTTCTGTTTCTCGCCGATTGGCGGCGCGCTTTGCGGCACGGGCGTGCCGCTGCTTTTTTAGCCTCCCTTCTGGGCAACAAAAAACCCAGGCACAGCACAATAGCTGTCCTGGGACTCCCGAAGATCATCAGGTGCTCCCGTCGAAACAGGGCGACCGCCTCTCTGGCCCGGTCGCGAGCCCATTGCCGCCACTCAGACGGCCCGCGCTCTAAGCCTCGCGCTTGGCTTGTCCCCCAAGGTCGGCATCTTGGGGAAGAATAGGCGGATAAACGGCATTCTCCACCTAAAATGTGGTGCGGATGTCTGTGTTCCGCACCGGCCGGTTTCTGTAAAAACCGGGCGCGTATCCTCTCTATATATACTACATCACAGAGGGATCTGTCGAGATACTGTTGCACGGGCTGCGCGGCCGCCCCGCACCCCCTCTCAGCTTTCACCAGCTACACTCCATATTACCGCAAACCGTTCTCCCGCAATACCCGCGAGCGCCTCTAGCACATAATCCATCACCGCACCGCTCGAATCAAACCAGCCTTAGCCTGCAGGTGGAAACAGGTCTCTCGAAGGAGTGCTGCTCATCTCTTTTAACAAAAAGCAGGGATGGCCATACAGCCATCCCTGCATCCATCTCGGCGGGCCGCAGTCAACCGGCCTAATGTCCGGCGATCCGGCTGATCGTGAGCCAATACTCTCATGCCGTATCTGGAGCACACGTT
>JAKABE010000170.1 GCA_021801945.1 Acidobacteriota bacterium | reverse complement strand
CGACCAGATTCTTGATTCCGTCGCCAGATTTTGTAAACGAACTTTAGAGACAGGACACTGGGAACGAACGCGAGAACCGATGCAATTCCAGCCTGAGCGCCGGCGTTGCGAGGGAACCTGCTGAAGCTGCGCTCGCCCAGAAACAACAACCGGAGATGAATGGGCAGCAATGAGAATCGCAATCGCCAGCGGCAAGGGCGGCACGGGCAAGACTACCGTAAGCACCAATCTGGCTCTGGCCGCAGTCCGGCGTAGCCTGCGTGCTGCATACATCGATTGCGACGTCGAAGAGCCCAACGGTCAACTCTTCCTCAAGCCGCAAATTACGTTGTCAAGAGAGTTTGGTCGCCCGCATCCGAAGGTCGACGAAGCCAAGTGCACACACTGCGGCCTATGCGGCGAAATTTGCCAATTTAGCGCCATTGTCTGTATCGGCGAGAAAGTTCTTGTCTACCCGGAGCTCTGTCACGCATGTGGCGGATGCGCGCTGGCCTGCCGCTCCGAAGCCATCAGCGAAGTCCTTCACCCGATGGGTACGGTCGAGACCGGCATGGCCGGGGCCATCCACTTCGTGCAAGGCACGCTCCGAATCGGTGAGGCCATGAGCACACCGTTGATCCGGCAGGTTAAGAAGGAGCTTCACAAGGAAGACCTGGCGATCCTCGACTGTCCGCCGGGAACTTCATGTCCGGTGATCGAGAGCGTGCGCGGCGCCGATCTCGTTCTGCTGGTCACCGAGCCAACGCCCTTCGGGCTAAACGATCTGCGCCTGGCCGTCGGTATGGTCGAGGCGTTGCACTTGCCCCTGGCCGTGGTCCTCAACCGCACCGGGATCGGCGACCGCAAGACTCACGAATTCTGCCACCAGCGAGGCATTCCCATTTGGGCTGAAATTCCCGACGACCGCCAGGTGGCCGAATCCTACTCGCGTGGCGAGTTAGCCTTCGATGCGGTGCCCCGGCTTCGCGAAGCGGTCGAACAGATCTTGGATCAGATTCTCGGTCAATTCTCCCGGCGCGCCCCGAAGGGATCGCTGATGCAAAGCGAGGTAATGCGCCGATGAACGCGCTCGTAAACGTTCGCTCTCGTGACGCCCGGCCGGTCATGGAACTGGTTGTCATCAGCGGCAAGGGGGGAACAGGCAAGACCTCGCTGGTAGCATCGTTCGCGGCGCTGGCGAAGAACTCCGTGCTGGCCGATTGCGACGTCGATGCTGCCGACCTGCATTTGCTCGTCGAACCTCGCGTCATCCGCCGCGAGCCCTTCACCGGCGGCAAGCGCGCCAGAATCGACGCCAATCTCTGCACAGCCTGCGGTCAATGCGAAGAGCTCTGCCATTTCGACGCTGTTCATTTGGTCGGCGCCTCAAACATGGCTCTTGCGGCGACCTACCACGTCGATCCGATGGCCTGCGAGGGATGCGGGGTCTGCGCCTGGTTCTGTCCCGCGCAGGCAATTCAATTGGAGCCCGCCATCAACGGCGAATGGCTCATTTCGGAAACCCGCTTCGGCCCCATGGTGCACGCCCGGCTTGGCGCCGCCGCGGAAAACTCCGGCAAGCTTGTCAGCCTGGTCCGCACTGCGGCCAGGAAGATCGCCGAAGAGCGCCAGATCGAGCTCGTACTCATTGACGGGTCGCCAGGCATCGGCTGTCCCGTCATCGCGTCAATCACCGGCGCCACCTCGGTTCTGGTGGTGACCGAGCCGACTCCAAGCGGCCTGCACGACATGGAGCGCGTGGCCGATCTGACCCGGCACTTCGGCATACCCGCCGCCGTCTGCGTCAACAAATGGGACTTGAACGCAGGCATGAGCAGTCGCATTGAAGCTAAAGCCCTGGACCGTGGAATGACGTTTGCCGGCAGGGTTCGCTACGACCGGACGGTGACCGAAGCTCAGGTTGAAGGAAAGACACTCATCGAATACGGCAGCAACGGCAGCGCTGAGGAAATTCGTCGAGTCTGGGAGAGCGTAGCTGCGCTGCTTGCCGAGCCCTCATCCCATTCTGAAGGTTATTCGCACCGCGAGAACGCAGTTCTGGGCTCACTGCGCATCCCGGCTTCATCCTGATGACTTTGAGTAAAGGGGTAAAAACGAAGACAAGATGACGCGTGGGCAACTTTTCGAGAATGAGAGCGAAATTCGAGTCAGCGCCTCGCCACAAGCTTCGTGCTTCGCCTGCGGTCCTGGCAATCCCCACGGCCTGCGCCTCCAGTTCTCAACCGTGCAATCGGGAGATACCCTGGCGGAATGGGTCCCAGATACCTTCACGGAAGGATTTCACGGCATTGTTCACGGAGGGATCGTTAGCACCGTGCTCGACGAGGCGATGTCGAAGGCCGTTGCGGCGGCCGGAATGCCGGCATTAACTGCCGAGCTCCGCGTCCGCCTCCGCCGCCCTGTGGTGCCGGGGGTCTTGCTGCGGGTCCGCGGATGGATCAACAGCCAGACCAGGCGATTGATCAAGACCGAGGCCGCCATTACCGACTCAAAGGGAACCGAACTCGCCCACGCCTGGGCAACCTTCCTCACCGTGAAGTGAAGGCGGCGCAAACGCCAGCCGGTTTGGCAAGCCAGAGAAGAAATATCCTTGCGGGATTTTGCACCTCGCCGTCGCGGACGATACGGAAGCAGCTCAAGCCCTGAATCACCGCGCCTTCGCCGTCTTCGGGGCGCGCCCACGCACTGGTTGGGTTCCGCGGTCAAGCCATTTCATAGCAGAAACAATGAGGACCATGCCGAACCGCACGCGACTACGCCTCCCGACACGCACCTGAACGCCTCGACCCGGACCGACAAGACGAATCCCATATGCTATAAAATGAATGTGATTTCATGTTCATCTATTGCCCTACGGCGGATACCGCAACAGGAGCGTGGTGAGCGCCGCGTACGCGGATTCTTGCGCGCCGCGGCTTCGGTAATCGCCGAGATGGGATACGAGCGAGCAACGATGTGCGCGATCGCCAAGCGCTCGCACTCTTCCGTGGGATCTCTCTATCAATTTTTCCCCAACAAACTGTCCCTGGCAGAGGCGCTGCGGGATCAGTACGTCAAGAATATTGAGCAATCCTGGATCACGCTCGGCCACCAGGCTGCGGCAATGAACGCCGAAGAACTGACCTCCCGGCTCGTAGAACTACAAATTGAGATCATGAAGAATCATCCTGTCCTGCTTACGCTCCTGGACGTTCCTCCCGTCTCTCATGCGCGCCGCGAGCTCATTCGGACACGCATCGCCGAGGTACTCATTGCCCACCAGCCGCGCATGACCAAGGCTGCCGCGCTGCGCATTGCCTCCGTCGTCCAGCAGATCAGCCGAGGATTGTTCAGCCTCTATGCGCAGGCCGAAGGCAACGAAGGCATCGCAATCATTAAAGAATTCAAGTTGGCTTTGACGGGGTATCTGGCTCCCAGATTAAAGGCCTGAGGATCTGGATACGCACCCGTCGGGCGCAGGAGGTTCGTGTGGCACTCAGCGTCGGCATCGAAGGGAGATTAGATTGAGCAGCACGCGATTCAACTTCTGGAAAACGGGCAGTCTTTTGATCGGCGTCCTTGGGATGCTGTCAAGCGCCGGCTGCGAGAAAACCGCTGTGTCCAAAACGCCAGCTCAACCGCCGGTCGTCGAAGTTGCGAGCGTAGTCCAAAAGAATGTGCCCATTTCCAGCCAGTGGGCGGGCACTCTGGAGGGCTATGTCAATGCCCAAATCCAACCGCAAGTCACTGGCTATCTCATCAGGCAGGACTATCGCGAAGGATCTTACGTTCATAAGGATCAAGTTCTGTTTGAGATCGATCCGCGCCCCTTTCAGGCCGCATTGGATCAGGCAAAAGGTCAGCTTGCCGAAGCGAAGGCGGCGCTCGGGGAGGACACGCTGAACGTAAACCGGGACATTCCCGAGGCCAAGGCGCACGCCATTCCTGAAATGCAGCTTGAAACTGACCGGCAACAAAGACTCGGCGCGGAAGCCGCAGTTGAGGCCGATCAGGCGGCTGTCGAGCAAGCGCAACTCAACCTGGGTTACACGAAGGTCCGTTCCTTGATTGGCGGAATCGCCGGTGTCGCTCAGGTTCAGGTAGGGAATCTGGTCTCCCCGTTGACTGTCTTGACCGGCGTCTCGCAGGTGGACCCGATTAAGGCCTATTTCGAGATCAGTGGCGACGACTGGTTGCAGATGGCCGGAAAGATCGATCCGCGCGCTGCCAATCTCTCTTCCCGCGCGAGGTCCATCCCGCTCCAACTCACCATGTCCAATGGACACACCTACCGCTATTCAGGGCGAATCCTCTTCGCCGACCGGGCCATGAATCTGCAGACGGGAACCATTGAAATTGTCGGCGACTTCCCGAATCCCCAGCGCATTCTCCGTCCGCAAGAGACTGCAACCGTGCAAGCGATTACGGGCGTGCTGCAAAGCGCACTTCTCGTTCCCCAGCCGGCGGTCATGCAACTGCAAGGAAACTACCAGGTCGCCGTGCTCGGCTCCGGGAACCGCATCAGCATCCGCAGCGTTCAGGTAGGGCCGCAGGTGGGGACCCTTTGGGTCATCACTCACGGGCTCGAGCCAAATGAGCGCGTCGTCGCCGTCGGCGCTCAAAAAGTGCACGCAGGAATGGTAGTCAAGCCTGAGCCCTACACTCCAGCGGCGGGAGAAAACTGAGCGATGTCTAAATTCTTCATCAACCGCCCGATCGTCGCTATCGTGATTTCCATTCTCACGGTGATCCTGGGCGTCATTACCATTCTCCGCCTTCCTGTTGCTCAGTTTCCTGACATCATTCCGCCTGAGGTCAAAATCTCTGCAACCTTCACCGGCGCCGACGCGAACACTCTGGCGCAGTCCGTCGCCACGCCCATCGAGGAGCAGATCACGGGTGTGGACAAGATGAACTACATGTGGTCCGTCAATGCCACTTCCAACGGACAGACGACCATGACCATTGACTTTGCCGTTGGCACCAATCCGAATACCGACCTGATACTTACGCAAGAACGCGAGACTCAGGCCGCCCCAGAGTTGCCGGCGCAAGTGGCCCAATACGGGGTGACGATCCAGAAGTCCACCCACAACCCGCTGATGCTGATTGCTCTCTACTCCCCGCACGGCACCCACAACGCGCAATTTCTGGCCAACTACGCCTATATCAACCTCAATGACCCCATCACGCGCGTGCCGGGCGTAGCCACCGTTCAGGTCTTTGGCGCAGGCCAATACGCAATGAGGGTGTGGTTGAATCCGAACGCGATGGCACGGCTGGGCCTCACCGCATCAGATGTGATCAGCGCCGTGGAGACACAAAACACCGTGAATCCCGCCGGACAGATTGGCGCCCAGCCGGCGCCGCCCGGACAGCAATATACCTACCCGGTGCTGACCCAGGGACGCCTGGTGACACCTAAGCAGTTCGGCAATATCATCGTGCGCGAGAATCCGAATGGCGGCGTTGTGCGCTTGAAGGATGTGGCGAAGATCGAGCTGGGAACGCAGTTCTACTCAATGATGGGCCGCCTGAACGGAAGGCCGAGCGCCATTATCGCCGTGTTTCCCTTGCCGGGTGCGAATGCGATCGATACAGCCAACGGGGTCAAGGCGCTGATAGCCCAATGGAATTCACGCTTTCCCAACGACATGTCGTATGCTGTCTCCCTCGACACAACCCAGGCCGTGACCGAGGGAATCAAGGAAATCATCATCACGCTCCTCATTGCCATCGGCCTGGTGGTTATGGTGGTCTTTGTTTTCCTGCAAGGCTGGCGGGCCACGCTGATTCCTTTGTTGGCCGTGCCCGTCTCGCTGATCGGCACGTTCATCCTCTTTCCCGTGTTCGGCTATTCCATCAATACTCTGACCATGTTTGGTCTGGTGCTGGCCATCGGCCTGGTGGTGGATGACGCCATCGTGGTCGTCGAAGTCGTCGAGCGCCACATTGAAGAGGGCCTGGCCCCGAAGGATGCCGCCTTCAAAGCGATGGAAGAGATTTCGGGGCCGGTGATCGGCATCGCACTCGTTCTTTCCTCTGTCTTTCTCCCCACCATCTTTATTCCCGGAATCACCGGGCAGCTCTACAAACAGTTCGCTTTGACGATCGCCGTTTCCGTCATCCTTTCCGCCTTCAACGCCCTCAGCCTGAGCCCCGCCTTAGCCGCTCTGCTGTTGCGGCCCCACAAGTCAAGAGGCCCGCTGGATTGGTTCTTCGATTGGTTCAATCGAACTTTCGACTGGGCGAGGGAGATTTACCTTCGTATTTCGAAGCAATTCATTCGCAAGAGCGTTGCCGCTATGGCCCTGCTGGGACTGTGTGTGGCAGGAGCAATTTTCTTCTGGGAGAGAATCCCCGGTGGCTTTTTGCCCATTGAGGACCAGGGCTATGTCTTCGTGAATATGCCGCTCCCGCAGGACACCTCGCTGCAAGAAACCAGCGCCGATGCGCGACTGGTGGAGAATATCCTTGGCCAGACGCCAGGCGTCCGCTACGTCACCAGCGTGATCGGCTTTAGCCTGCTGAGCTACGTTGAGACTACTTACAATGCCTTCTTCTTTGTCACCGAAAAGCCCTGGAGCCAGCGCACAAAGCCAGACGAGCAATATGACGCCATCGTGCATCACCTAAATGAAGTCCTCCCGCGGCTTCCGCAGGGGACGGTCTTCGCATTCTCTCCGCCCGCCATCCCCGGCGTGGGCACTTCCGGCGGCGTGACGATGGTTCTCGAAGACCGGAACGGCGAGGGCATTCCCTACCTTGCCGCCAACGTGAATAGGTTCCTGGCTGCCGCCCGCAAGCGCCCGGAGATCGCCAGTATCACTACGGCGTTTAATCCCAGCGTACCGCAGGAGTTTGTGAATGTTGATCGCTTGAAAGCAATGAAGCTCGGCATTCCCATTGCCAACATCTACCAAACCATCCAGACATTCATGGGCGGTTATTTCGTGAACTACTTCAACCGCTTCGGCCGCCAATGGCAGGTCTATGTGGAAGGTGCGGGGCCATACCGGACAAACGTTCAGGATTTGAACCAATATTATGTTCGCAACGACCTCGGGCAGATGGTTCCGCTATCGGCGCTGGCCAAATTCCAACCCGCCTTTGGGC
>JAKABE010000169.1 GCA_021801945.1 Acidobacteriota bacterium | reverse complement strand
TACCGGCCGCCCGCCGACCGCGCCGTGGACGCGCTGCGTGATCCCATCACACGCACTCGGGCCTGGCTTCTGCAGAAAGGCATCCTGGGCGAGGCCGAAATCGAGGGATTGGAGCAAGAGTTGGAACGTGAGACCGCGGAGGCTGCTGATCGCGCACTGGCCGCGCCTCTGCCCGAGGTTTCCACCATCACCGCCCACGTCTATTCCGAGGATCTGGACCCCACCGGACCAGAGTTCCAGACCGTAGCCGAGGCCGTTGCAGAGAGCACAGGCGGCAAAGAAGGCATGGCGGACCGCAGCGGCGAACTGCGCACTATGGCCGACCTCATCAACGCCTGCCTGCGGGATGAGATGCGCCGCGATCCGCGGATCGTGGTTTATGGCGAGGATGTAGCCGACGCCAGTCGCGAGGAGACGCTGGCCGAGGTCAAGGGCAAAGGCGGAGTCTTTAAACTCACCGCGGGCCTGCAGACCGAGTATGGTTCGGAGCGCGTTTTCAACTCGCCCCTGGCCGAGGCCAACATCGTAGGCCGCGCCGTGGGCTACGGCGTGCGTGGCATGAAGCCCGTGGTTGAGATTCAATTCTTCGATTACATCTGGCCGGCGATGCACCAGATTCGCAACGAGCTGGCGCTGATGCGCTGGCGTTCGAACGGCGCCTGGGCCGCACCCGCCGTCATCCGCGTGCCCATCGGCGGCTATCTGGCTGGCGGCTCCATCTACCACTCGCAGTGCGGGGAAAGCCTGTTTACGCATATCCCCGGCCTGCGCGTTGTCTTTCCCTCCAATGCCCTTGATGCCAACGGCTTGCTGCGCACCGCCATTCGCTGCGACGATCCCGTGCTGTTCTTCGAACACAAGCGCCTCTACCGGGAAATGTACGGGCGCGCGCCTTATCCGGGGCCCGATTTCGCTCTCCCGTTCGGGAAGGCCGCCGTCGTGCGCCCTGGCGCCGACATCACCCTCATCACCTACGGAGCCATCGTGCCCCGCGCATTGCAGGCCGCCGAGCAGGCACGCCGCGAGCATGGCATCGACGTCGAAATCCTGGACCTGCGTACGCTCAATCCCTACGACTGGGAGGCCATTGCCGCATCGGTGCGCAAAACCAGTCGCGCCATCGTGGCCTACGAAGATATGCTGAGCTGGGGTTATGGAGCGGAGATCGCCGCCCGCATCGGCGACGAGTTGTTTGAAGAGCTCGACGCGCCGGTGCGCCGCGTGGCCGCCATGGATATCTTTGTGGCCTATCAGCCTAAGCTCGAGGACGCGATTTTGCCCCAGCCTGAAACCATCCTCAAGGCCATTGTGAGTTTGAGCAGTTTTTAGAGCATTTCTAATTTAAGTATTTACATATCGTGTGATAATGTATCCAGCCGGTTGAGGAGCCGGCCGGGATGCATGCCTATTCACAAGACTTGCGGGATCGGGTGCTGTGGGCATTGGAGCGAGGAGAGAGGCCTTCGGCGATTGCGCGGCGGCTGGAAGTAAGCCGGGTGTGGGTGTATCAGGTAGGGGCGCGGAAAAAGAAGACGGGGCAGAAGACCAGCTTTGCCATCGGGGGGCATCGCCGTTCCCGGATCGCCGACATGGAGCCGGAATTGCGCGCCTGGATTGAAGCCGAACCGGACCTGGCGTTGAATCAGATTTGCGACCGGCTGACGAAGGAGGGCGTGGCCATCAAGTCCGGGGCGCTATGGCATCAGCTGAACAAATGGAATCTGACTTTCAAAAAAAATCCTGCACGCCAGCGAGCAAGAACGAGAGGACGTGGTCAGGGCGCGTCGGGCATGGGTCGAAGCTCTGCCCACGATGGAAGCAGAAAAGCTCGTATTCATTGATGAAACCTGGACCTCGACCAACATGACACGGCGTTACGGCCGTGTTTCCCGAGGGCGGCGTTGCCTGGGTTCGGCACCCTACAGCCACTGGCAGATAACCACCTTCGTCGGCGCGCTGCGCCGCGGCGGGCTCTTCGCCTCGATGGTGATTGACGAGCCGATGGACGGCGACATCTTCCTCGCCTACGTCGAACAGGTGCTGGTGCCCACGCTGTTGCCCGGAGAAATCGTCATCCTCGACAACCTGGGAAGCCACAAGACTGCCGAGGTAGAAGAGGCCATCCTCGGCGCCGGTGCCAGTCTCCTCTTTCTGCCACCCTACTCTCCTGACCTGAATCCCATCGAAAATCTCTTCGCCAAGCTCAAGGCCCTGCTGCGCAAGGCCGCTACCCGATCCACCGACACCCTCTGGGACGAAATCGCCCACTTGATCCAGTCCGTCTCCGCACAGGAATGCATGAACTACTTCACGGCTTGCGGATATGTAAGCACTTAAATCGAAAATGCTTTAGAGCCGTTCCCAACCTGCTGCCGCAATTGAGATAACGATCTCCCACTACGGAAGATTCGGAAATGCAGCCCAGAGCTTACTGCGCAATCCCCGAAGCCGCGGCAAATCCAGCAGCCTCTGCGGAAGGAATGGCAGGACCTGGAACGGGAGTATCGAAGCTGCTGGCATCTTCAGCGTTGATGGCATCGGAGTAGTCCGGACCCAAGCCAAGCTTTTCGAGGGCGCGCGCATCCGGCGTAATTTTGGTTTGCCAACCGTGATCAGCTTGATATTTCTGCATGGCATTCACGGTGGCGACATCCCACTTTCCGTTCGCCGGCCCCGCGAGGTAATGCTCGCGGATAAGCGCCTCCTGAATCTGCGCAACGCGCTGAGGCAGGATGGCTTGCTGGCCGCGCGACCGTCGCCTCCAGTAGTACCGGCGTCGTCTGTACCTCACATGCCGAATGTATCTTCTATGAGCCACGCGGCGAACATGGCGGGCGTGGACCGTAGTGGATCGGCGGTGTGCGGCCGGTTTGTGCACGCCAGACGCAAACGCAGGGGCTCCGAGCAGTGCCGCAGACAACAAGAGTGAAAAAAGAAATAATACGGTTGCGCGGAGGAGAGACACGCCCTAACACCTCGATGAAGGTGAGTATTTAGTTCGTTCCTGTGCAGTGTAGCGAATGGTTACGGACAGCGCAAGAGAAAATCATAGAGAGCCGTGGGGACCGGACCCGCAAAGGGACCCGCATCAGCGCGGTTTCCCACCCGGCGCAGCCTCATTCGGCTTCAGAGATGGTAGCTTTCTCCTGTGGGATAGACACATAGTTCCCCGACATCGAGGTACGGCCCCAGCTCTGGAACAGCGAAGGCCGCGGGAAAACCCGCGGCCTTCACAACCGTACTATCGCCGCGCTACTGCAAGGTACCGCCCACGTAATTGATGCCGTTTTCAGGATGGTTTGGATCCATAACTTCGAAAACCACAGGGTCGCCGCTCTTGAGCTTGCCGGCAATAGCGTTAAACTCATCGCGATTGGCAGTCGTCTGCCGGTTGAGACGAGTGATGACGAGGCCTGGCTCGAGGCCCTGAAGATCGGCGAAGGAGCCTGGGCGCACATACTCAACCACAACCCCCTGTCTGTGAAGCTTGGCGGCGATGGACGGGGGCTCTGCCTGGACGACCACGCCGAGTTTGGTTTCACCGGGACCGACCTTCGAGGCGCTGGGCGGCGTGGTCGGTGGTTGGGGATTGTTCAACTCGGCAAAGATCTTGTCGCGATCCTCGATGGTGACCGTGGTCTGGCTTTGCTGGCCGTTCCGGAGATAACCGAGCGTGGCGGTGGCTCCGGGGCGGAGAGCAGCGATCTCATTGACGAGGTCGTTGCCATTCTTCACGGTATGGCCATTGACGGAGTTGATGACGTCGCCGGGTTTGATGCCCGCCTTATCCGCCGGCCCGCCCGGTTGAACGGCATTCACGAGCACGCCGTACTTGAAGCCATAGATTTTGTTGACAGCATCCGAAAGTCCCTCGCGGAACTGAATGCCGATGGACCCGCGCGTCACTTTGTGGCTGGGGCTGATGAGGTCGTTGTAGACCGAAACCACGAGATTCGACGGGAGGGCGAAGCCAACGCCTTGATAGGCGCCCGACTGGGTATAGATAGCGGTATTGACGCCAATGACGTTCCCGTTCATGTCCAGCAGCGGCCCGCCGGAGTTGCCGGGATTAATGGCGGCATCGGTTTGGAGATAGTGCTGGAACTGGCCTCGAGCGCCCGGCTCGATGGTGCGATTCTTCGCGGAGATAATGCCGGCGGTAACCGTCTGCGCGAGCGCGAAGGGACTGCCGATGGCCTCCACCCAATCCCCCACTTGCACATGGTCGGAATTACCCAGCTTGACGGTTGGCAAGGGTTTGTCGGTCTCGATCTTGATGACCGCCAGATCGGTGGCCTTATCGAAGCCGATGACACGGGCCGGACGGCCAGGATCGGTGGTGTCCGGATCGGTGGAGAGCTTGACGTAAATCTTGTCGGCCCCGTTGATGACGTGATAGTTGGTGATGATGTAGCCCTTGGAATCGACAATGAAACCCGACCCAAGCGATTCCTGCACGCCGCCGCCGCCCTGGTCGGGAAAGGGAATCTGGCCGCCGAAGAAGCGGTTGAAGAAGTCCTGGAGACCATTATCGCCCTGGCCCGGCTGCTGATTGCCGTCACCACCGGGATTCGGCATGAATGGAACCACGCCGCCATGAAAGTTGTGCGGGGCCTGATTACTGGATTGCTTCGGCAAGGTCTCGGTATTAATATTCACCACCGCAGGCCCTACCATCCGGGCAATCTTCACGAACGCATTGGGCGCAATGGGGGAGTTTACAATCTTGAGCGGAGTGGCGCTGGCGCTTGAGTCCTGCGCTTCCTGCTGTCCGTGCACTCCGTTCGCCACAAAGGAACCGGTCACAATGACGGCCGACAACACGGCAAGCAGGACAAATGCCGAGACAAGACGGCGCGACCGCAGCCGTTCGATAAGCGGTTTCATGGTACGGATAACCTCGCCTGTGACCAACCTTGCGGCTGGGGATAGATTGCGTTAATTACGAGTATAGCCTGTAAAAGGCAAACCCGCTTTGGCGCCAGAGTTACTTCGTGGCCAGCGTTGGGCGGCATCGAGGGAATCGTTGGCGCATCCGGTAATCTACTGTTCCGCGGCCCATGCAAGCATAGCCAGAATGAGCAACAACACGCGCCTGAGGCCGGTCTCGCGGTCCTTGGCGGAATACCACTCGGCCAGTGTGTGCGCCGCACCCCCTGCACCGCCCGCACCCATGGACAAGGCTGGAATGCCCAGCGAGAGGGGAATATTGGCGTCGGTCGAGCCCAGGCGCAGATCAGTGCGCAGGCTCAGATGGCGGTCAACGGCACGCAACGCCTCGAGCAGAGGCGAATCATCCGGTAAGTGCGCGGCCGGACGCTCGCCGATCCTGGTCACAGAAAAGGAAAGCGGTCCAAAAGAGGCCGGGGTGCCAGCTTGCGCCTTGACATTGCAGCGATCGACAGCATCTTCGATGGTACGGTAGAGCGCCGCCTCAAGACGCTGGAGCTGCGCGGGATCGGTGGAGCGGAAATCGATAGCGGCCTGGGCGCTCTCAGGGATGGAATTCACGCTGGTGCCGCCGCGGATGGTCCCGACATTGAGCGTGGTGCGAGGCTCAGCCGGCAATGGCGTTTCCGCCAACGCGGCCATCGCCTGGGCGAGGGCTACGATCGGATTAGGTGTACCGGCATCTGTGAAGCTGTGGCCACCGGGGCCGGTGATAGTGATGAGGTGGCGGCTGCTGCCTAGGGCCTGAGTCACAGCAGCGTCGGCGCCCGCGCCGTCCAGCACGATATGGGCAGCGATGCGGCCGGCAAGCGATGCCATGGGAGAAGTGTCGTGCGCGGAAGGTGCGGCGATTGGCCCCGGCGGCGACGCTTCGTCGATGGGGATCCCAGTGGACACGCTCTGACTGTAGATGTGGCGGACACCGCGCAGATTGCCTTCGCCTTCCTCGCCTACGTTGCCCAGTAAGACCAGCGGAGCGGGCAGCTCGACTCCGGACGCGATTAGCGCGTGCGCGATGGCCAACATCCCCGCCACTCCAGCGGCATTATCACAGGCTCCTGGAGCCGCGAGGCGGTCGCCGTCGAGGACGGGATGGAGCGGGGTGCCGGCAGGAAAGACCGTGTCGAGATGCGCGGAGAGCACGACTACCGGCCCCGTGCTCTCGGGCGGAAGATGCGTTGCAGGCAGGGTTGCCAACACGTTGCCGGCGGCGTCGATCTCCACCTGGCTGAGGCCGGCTTCAGCAAAACGCGCCGCGAGCCACTCCGCACGCGGCTGCTCACCATAGGGTGGGGCGGGAATCGCCACCAGCGCCATCTGCCAGTCCATGATCGTCTTGGGATTGCCATGCAGCCAGGCAAAGGCCGCATGGACCGGACGAAGGCGGGCAAGCGCCGTGACGCGCGAGAAGGCCGAATTACGAAAGAGAAGCGGAATCGGCACGGAATCAGGGTAGCAGGGGCCGGCAAATGAGTGCCCCGTCAAGAGCAACTCATCGGTCCGCAGTTGCGTCCCCATCGGGTGCATATTCGACCGAGTGGAGGAAGAGCCCGCGGGCTGGAGCGGTGGGGCCGGCGGCAGGACGTGAGCGCGCCGCGAGAATGGCGGGGATTTGCCCAAGAGGGAGATGGCCGCGGCCTGCGTCGAGCATGGTTCCCACCAGATTGCGAACCATATGCTGGAGGAAGCCGTTGCCGCGCACGCGATAGACGAACAACTCGCCAGCCTCGGTCGGGCGGCGTTCCCAGGAGGAGGAGTAGATGCTGCGTACGCTGGTCGGCGCCGTAGGGACTTTGGCTCTTTGGATGAGGTCTGGTGCGGCTGCCAAATCCCGGTTCTCTATCCCATCGACGAAGGCCTGTCGCTGGGAACCCCGATGCGCAAGGTCGGGGTCATGGGCGGCGAAGCTCTGAAAATCGTGCTCGCCAACAAAGAGCTGCGCCGCAGCCTTCAAGACATCGAAATCGAGCGGCCAGTGCCAAGTGTAGACGTAGCGGGCCAGAAATGGCGGGCAGTGATCGGTGCGAAGAATGCGGTACTCATACGTTTTGGCCAGAGCGGAGTGGCGCGCATGAAAAGTAGCGGGCACAGTCTGCGCATCTAGGACGCGGATCGCTGGAGGCAGGATGCGATTGAGGGCGCGCACAAGATTCTCCGGTGGAATGGGCGCGTGCAGGGTGA
>JAKABE010000168.1 GCA_021801945.1 Acidobacteriota bacterium | reverse complement strand
GCGGAACCGAAATTGGCTACGCAAAGCCGGCCACCGGCGTGGCTCTGCGATACTGTTGAATTATGCCGATCACCGACCTCGAACAGGCAGCCCGGAAGATTGCCTCATTCCTCAACTCTCTCAACAAGCTAGGCGGGATGCGCCTAAAGTACCGCATCATGGCGGGCGATGGCGCGCGCGACCCCGAAGGCCTGGAGTCGCGACAGATTTACGTGGAGCTGGACGGGCCCGATGTGCCGCTCGTGATCCAGCACAACGGCGAACTGTTGCGCGCTTTGGAAACCGTGACCGCACAGATGCTGCGGCTGGACGCCCGCGAACACGAGTTGATCAGCTTTGACGCCGCCAACTTCAAAGCCCTGCGTGCGCAGGAACTGCGCCTGGCGGCGGAGACCGCGGCGGCAAAGGTGCGCAGCACGGGCGTGCCCTATAGTTTTCCACCCATGAACAGCCGAGAGCGGCGCGTACTGCACCTGGCCTGCCGTTCGCTCGAAGGCGTGGAGTCGGCCTCGAGCGGCGAAGGCAGGGACCGCTTTCTGGTGGTCTATCCGGCGGGCAAAACCGATCTGCCCGTCACACCGCCGGTCAGGCCCAGAGGCTTCGGGCGCAGGTAGATCAGCCGTGCAGACGGCGAAGGCCGCGCCAAGCGCGGCCTTCAGCATTTTGCGATCCTTGCGCTTCTATCCGTTCAGCGCATCCTGCAGCTTATTCAACGTGCGGTGCAGATCCTTGTCAGTACGCCGCTGCTCGTCGATTTTAGCGATGGAGTGCATGACCGTGGTGTGGTGCTTGTTGCCGAACTGACGGCCGATCTCGGGCAGGCTGGCCTCGGTCATCTGCTTGGCCAGGTACATGGCGATCTGGCGCGGAACGACGACGTTGCGCGAGTTGTTCTTCTGCTTCAGGTCCTGGACCCTCATGCCAAACTGTTCGGCCACGGCGCGCTGGATGGCCTCGATGGTGACCTTGCGCACCTGCATGTCGATGAACTGCTTGAGACATTGCTGGGTAGCTGCCAGGGTGATCTCCATCTTGTAGCTCTGGCACCAGGCGATGAGCCGGACCAGCGCGCCCTCGAGCTCGCGCACGTTGGTGCGCACATTGGAGGCCACAAAGAGCGCCACGTCGGTGGGCAACTGCACCTGCTCGCTCTCAGCCTTCTTGAGCAGGATGGCGACCTTGGTTTCCAGATCGGGCGGCTGGATGTCGGCGATCAGACCCCACTCGAAGCGCGAGCGCAGCCGCTCCTCAATCTCCGTCAGCTCCTTGGGAGGACGGTCGGAGGCGATCACCACCTGCTTCATGCTCTCGTGCAGCGCGTTGAAGGTGTGAAAGAACTCCTCCTGGGTGCGCTCCTTCTGGGAGATGAATTGAATGTCGTCGATCAAGAGCACATCCACGGTGCGAAAACGGTCGCGAAAGCTGGTCATGCGATCGTTGCGGATGGAGTTGATCATCTCATTGGTGAATTTTTCCGCCGAGACGTAGCAGATGCTGGCCATGGGCTGGCGGCGCTTGACCTCGTGACCGATGGCGTGCATGAGGTGGGTTTTGCCCATGCCCACGCCGCTGTAAAGGAAGAGCGGATTGTAGGCACGCGAAGGGCGCTCGGCCACAGCCAGGGCGGCGGCGCGGGCAAACTGATTGCCGCTGCCGCTGACAAACGCGTCGAAGGTGTAACGCGGATTCAGTTGCGCCGCGGTGGACCAGTCGAAGCGGGCCTGCTCGGGAACGCGGGCCGGCACCGGGGGCGGTGCGCTGGGCGCGTGCGCGGGAACCGGTCCAAAACCGCCGTCCCTGCGCTGCGGCGGGATCGAGGGGTCTTCTTCCACGGTTACAAAGCTCACGTCGTCGAACTCCAAGGCTTGCGTATCGATCGCTTCCTGGATCAGGTCGCCATACTTTTCGCCAATGTGTTGAAACTCCGGCGAAGGCACGCGCACGTAGAGCGTCCGCCCGGCGGTGTGACTGAACCGCGTCGGCTTCAGCCAGGTCTCAAAGGATTGCCGAATGACCTTTTTTTCTAAGGCCGCGAGAATCTGAAGCCAGGGGTTGAGCGCCGAAGCCGGCGAAACTGCAATTGCCATCGTTCCAATCCTTGCCAGCGTCCGTTCTAAGGTGCAGGGCCCGTCTATTTTACCGAGGTGAAGCAAAGAACAGCCTCCTGGCGCGAGGCCGCAACCTTACGCACTTCCGTTCCCTGCTTATTCACCGTGAGTTTGTCCCAGAAGATTTGCTCTGGGGGCCGTGTTTGCGAATCCCGCTCCGCCAGACTCTAGTAGCCTTCTTGGTCGGACGCTTAAACTTGCTTGAACGGTCCCGATAGTAGCACATCTGGAGCGCGTTGCAATCTCTCTTTCACAAAGTTTTCTGCCCTCACGAAAAGTTGCACCATTGCTGGTGAAAGATGGCGCATTTGTTACCGGAGTCACTGGTGGAGAACAGGCAAACGCAGTCTCCTCTTCTCTCACTTCGAACCGCTGCTTCGGTTTGCCTGGGCGTCAAGCCCCTCTCGGCGCGCTGCTGGATTCCACTTACGGCCTCCTGTATACTTGGAATTGCTAAGACGCAGATCGCGGAGTAGAAGCAGGAGCGCAAATCTATGCCCAAGCGCACATTTCAACCCAACCGCCGCCGCCGTGTAAAGACACACGGGTTTCGGGCGCGCATGAAGACCAAGTCCGGCGCCGCCGTGCTGAGCCGCCGCCGCGCCGCGGGCCGTAAGCGTGTCACGGTGACCGCCGGTTACCGCGACTGAGCCAGCAGCCATTCGTTTGGCGGCGCAGGGCGCTCGTTGCGGATGAGCTTTCCCCATGATCCTGAATTCCAAGCCCGCTCCGCGCCAATCGCTGGCGGGCGCTCGTCTGCGCAAACACGCCGACTTTGGGCGTGCTTATGCCGCTAGCCGCAGATTGCAATCTCCGTCCATGCGCTGCTTTCTGGCTCCGCGGTCGACGACAGGCGAAGCGGCCGGTGCCAGGGTCGGCCTGACCGTCGGCAAGGTCCTAGGCAAAGCACACGAACGCAACCGCATCAAGCGCCGGATGCGCGAAGCATTGCGCCGCCATGTGGAACTTCTGCCCGAAGGATTTGATCTGATCCTGCATCCGCGCCGCAGCGTACTCACTATGGAATTCGCAAAGCTCGATGCGGAAATTGAGCACATCCTCCAACGTGCGCGGGCCGAGGCCCAACGCTCTGAATCCTGGCTCGGCACCCGGCCGGAACCGCCCACACGCGGCGCGGGAGCCAGGCACGCATGATTACCCGCCTGCTGCTCGCCCTTCTCGCCTTCTATCGACGCTGGCTTTCCCCGGCGCTGCACAGCTTGGGCACGGGCGGCTGCAAGTATCTGCCCACCTGCTCGGAGTACGCCGCCATCGCCATCGCCACACATGGCCCTCTCCGCGGCGGTGCGCTGGCCGCGTGGAGGCTACTGCGCTGTCATCCCTTTGCCCGCGGCGGGCTAGATCCGGTACCCCCTCCCACAATTCCAAGACCTTTTCACCATGAGCCTTTACCATAGAAACAGCGGCAGCCCGCAAGGCTGCTCCTTCTAACCGACAGGAAACGTTCTTTGCCCGAAATTCGCAATCCCAATCTTCAGAACCAGGGACCCGGAGGCGATGCCCGCTCCAACATGGTCTTCTGGATGCTGCTTCTGCTCGTCTTCCTTGGCTACGAGACCTTTTTCAACAAGCCCAAGCCTCCACAGCCCAAGCCCGTGCAGAGCCAGAGGCAAGAGCAGAAACCCGCTCAGATGGCCGCTCCTCCCGCGTCCGCTCAACCGCGGGCTGTCGCGAAGGCCACGAAGCCGGCGCACGCTGTCGCGCCTGCCCCAGTGATCCAAGCCTCGGCACAGTCGCAGATCACGGTCGAAAACGAGCTTTATCGGATCGTCTTCACGAACCGCGGCGCACAGGTAAAGCAGTGGATTCTGAAGAAGTACTCCGACTCCGAGGGGCGGCCGCTGGATCTGGTGCAACCCGAGGCCTCGGCGCGCTTCGGTTATCCCTTGAGGCTGTTCACCTACGATCCCGCCCTGACCAGCCAGTTAAACGATGCGCTGTACCAGGTGACGGTGAATGGCGCGCCGCCGCCCTCGAACGGCCGAGTCGTGGCGCCCGCCACGCTGACGTTTCACTACGCCGTTAATGGCCTGGACGTAGTGAAATCTATCCACTTCAATTCGAGCTACGTGGTGTCGATTGACACTGCGGTGAAGCGCAATGGCGTGCCGGTGCGCGCGCTGATCGAGTGGCCGGCAGGCCTGGGCGACATGGAGGAGTTCGGGCCCCCATCGCTCACCCACACCCGCGTGCGCACGCCATCCTACTTCGTGACCTCGGTCGGCGGCAAACAGACAACAGTCGACGCCAAAAAGGTGAGCGGCAACGCCACCTTCGATGCGCCATATGGGTACGCCGCCGTTGACGATCTGTATTTCGCCGCAGCCTTCCTGCCCGACGTGCCGGAACGCGCCACCGTGGTCACTCTGCACCATACGATCGATATACCCAGCAACCTGAACGACCCGACCAGCAAGAAAACTCCCGACGATGTGATCGGGCTGGCCGTGGGCGATACCAGCGGAATTACCCGGCTGCGCCTCTTTGCCGGGCCCAAGGCCGTGGACGTGCTGACCTCGATCCATGCCATCGGCCCTGACGGTAAGGCCAGCGGAAAGTCGCTCGAACCGCTGATCGAGTTCGGCTGGTGGACCGTCATCGCCAAGCCGCTCTATTTCGCCCTGCGCTTCCTGCGCAACTTGATGGGGCCGGGCAAGTACAACTGGGGCTGGGCCATCATCATCATCACCGTCATCTTCACCGTGCTCATGCTGCCCACGCGCTTCATGATGATGAAGTCGTCGTTGAAGATGAGGCGCATCCAGCCCAAGGTGGAGGCCATCAAGAAACGCTACGCTCATCTGAAAATGAACGACCCCAAGAAAGCTCAGATGAACACGGAGATGATGGCACTCTATAAGGAAGAGGGCATCAACATGTACGGCGGCTGCCTGCCCATGCTGGTGCAGATGCCGCTGTTCTTCGCCTACTACAAGGTGCTGGAAAACGCCATCGAGCTGCGCCAGGCGCACTGGCTCTGGCTGCCCGATCTGTCCGCGCCCGACCCGACTTACATCCTACCCATCCTCATCATCCTCACCATGTTCGTAACCCAGCTCATCTCGCCCATGCCGGGCATGGACGCCGCGCAACGGCGCATGATGGCCTTCGTAATGCCGGTGATCATCGGCTTTACGATGTTCCACTTCGCTTCCGGACTGGCGCTCTATTGGGCTACCAGCAACGTGCTTTATCTGATCATGCAGTTTGGCATCAACCAGTCCAAGATGGGCAGGGAGATGCGTGCCATGGAGACGCGAAAAACGCTTAAGAAGGCCGGAGCCGGCCGCCGCTAATGGATCCTCTCGCCGCGGCCGGGCCTTGTGGTTTATCGTGCAAGAGATATGGCGACCATTGAGACTCAGATCCCCCATCCCGAGCCCGAGGCGGAAGAGGTTTACCGGCGCTGGATTCAGTTTCTCGACGACGAGTTCACCCGCCATCAGGGGCCAGAGATACGCGCCGAGATCGTGCGCGATCAGCTTTACCAGCTCTACCTGGGCCGGCCGCACGGCGGCAAGCTCAACCTGACGCTCACCTCTGAACTGCCCGGCAACGTCCTTGGCCTCTCGCTGGCCCCCGCCAACGTGACCCTGGAGGTCGAGCACTTTCCCGACATCGATCATGCGCGCTTTGCTCCGCGCAAACCCTTGCTCTGGTTCTGGCAGATGTTCGACCGTTCTGCGCTGGGGCTGAACCACTGGCTGGGCCTTCGCCTGCGCTGCATGCTGGGCCGCCATATCTTCGCCCACCTAGGCAAGGGCGTGAGGATTTTTCGCGGCGTCGAACTGCGCTATGGCTACAACCTGTCAATCGGCGACGGGGCTCTCATCCGCCAGGGTGTTCTGTTGAACGACCGCGGCGGCATCTCCATCGGCGACCGCGCCGTCATTGGTTCCTATGCGCGGATCTTTTCTCTCTCTCACCGCGCGGATGATTACGAGAAGGTGCGGTTGACGCCAACCCTGATCGGACCGGGAGCGCGCATCGGAAGCCACGCCATCGTGCTGGCCGGACAAAACGTGGCTGATGGCGAAACCGTGGGCAGCTTCCCCGCCGACAGTATCTGACACCCTTCCACGGGCACGTCCTCCGCGCGGCGAAATACCGCGCCGCAATGCACCAAGGCTGGTGAAATCCACAAGCGATTCCGGTTTTTGCACTTGCTTTCACAGATGCAACGCGCCTACGCTCCTTACTCAGTTGGTGACCTTCCAGGAAACTTGGACACGCAGTTCCAGCCTGGCACGACGATGCAAGAGGCGGTTGACTGCTGCAGTTCATGAGCCGGTTTGCCCGGTCCATGACTTGTATGCACGACCCGATATTGCACCTAAGGCCAAGCGCGAATGAGCGTGGCCCGACTGGAGACGAAGATTCATCCTCGGCATCGCCGCAGGATGCAAGGTTCGAGAAACGTCTGGGACTCATCATTGGCCCAGCCGTACCGGCAGGATCCAGGGACGCTTGGAGACGCAGGTATGGCAACACTAGGAGACGTGAGATTCGGGGTACCCCGGAGATCGGTCGACCGGTGAGCCGGAAAGCGCGAAAGCCGGGGAAACCCGGCAATCGGCAAGCCGGCGACGCCGGCAGGTGTGCGATTCAGGGCAACCTGGAGAACCACCGGCAGGCAGGCTGGCGGGTGAAGATGCGGGGCAACCCAAAGCTTCGCTGCTGGTGTCGCGGAAGGAACGAAGATTCGGGGCGACCCGAAGATTCGCCCTCCGAATTGCCGGAACGTCGAGGGCTTGGGGCAACCCGGGGCTTCGACAGAAGGCGCTGCTAGAACGCGGGAATTCGGGGCGACCTGAAGACTTGGCGCGGCAGGACTGAAGGGTGCGGGATTCGAGGAAACTCGATGATCCATCGCCGGCACGGCTTTCAGATGCGGAACCGAGGTAGCTCGGAGCTTCATCTTCGAGCCGCAGGGGACAATGAATGGTCTAAGAAATCTGGGAGTTCATCCTATCGGCGCCAGGGGCGAAAGCTCCTGGCGCCTTCAACTTT
>JAKABE010000167.1 GCA_021801945.1 Acidobacteriota bacterium | reverse complement strand
AAGACATCAAAGCGAGGCATCAAAGGCAAACGCCTCAAGGCCGGGTGGGACCATGACTATCTGCTCAAACTGCTGGGAATTTAGATGCGTCGGCCCTGGGCCATGGCTCAAGGCCGATGCCCATCAACTTTCCGGCGAAGATGCGTTAACTCTCTTCATTTCAGCCACTTTGACAGCCCAGACCCATCCCAACGGCCTGGGATTGCCGCCGTGCCGGGCTTCCTTGGGCTCGAACCGCCTAAACTCGCTCCCCCAGAATCCATCGGGCTGCGCCCCTTGAGCGCAAATGATTCGCATGCGCCGGCCCCGATGCCGGCGCTGATGCAAGCTTGGTGCTCTTTCCGCCTTGCATGGCAGAACATGCCGTCTTCGCTCACGCAGCGCAACAATCGTCCCAGAACGCGCAGATCCGTCTCGCCCTCGTCTTGTCATCATGCAGATTCCAGGGAAAATCCCACCCCGCCTTCTATTGATTTTTGAAGTGAATACACATAAAATGGAAGGAAAGTTACATCTGGAGCCGTACCCCCCCGTCGGCGTCCGGGGATGTAGAGACAAATCACGCAATTTCTAAGGACACAGAATCAATGGCAAAACGTCGTGGAAATCCGAATTGGGGCAAGCCGGAGCCCATTGGCCCCGTTGTGCCTACGGTAACCTCCTTTGAACAGATTGTGAAGGAGTTCAAGCTGCCTCCGGATCAATACATCCGGTCCACACGCCTCAGGGAATGGGCGCGCCGTAACAAGAATTCAAAGTATATCCCTGAAGCTCTTCTCGAAGCCTGGGGCTTTGAGATTGAATCGACGTTGTAGATTCCGCTCTTTTTATGCCGGTTGACCAAAAGCGCTGCCCGCGGGCGGCGCTTTTGCTGTTTGCCCCTCCTTCAGCGAGAATAAAAGGGCGCCATGCCGCACAGCCCCCACACTCTCGGATCTCCTTTCACCACCGTCCCTGAGGCCCTGGCCCAGATCCGCGCCGGCCGCATGGTCGTCGTGGTAGACGACGAGGACCGCGAAAACGAGGGCGACCTGACCCTGGCGGCGGAGTTCGTCACCCCCGAAGCCATCAACTTCATGGCTCGCTACGGACGCGGCCTCATCTGCCTCACCCTCACCGAGGAGCGCGCCGACTATCTGCGCCTTTTTCCCATGACCCAGCAAAACTCCTCGCGCTTCGGAACCGCGTTTACTGAGACCATCGAGGCGCGCGAGGGGGTCACTACCGGTATCTCAGCTGCCGACCGCGCCCACACGATCCGCACTGCCATCGACCCCAAAACCACCTACGCCGACCTGGCACGTCCCGGCCACATCTTTCCCCTGCGCGCCCGCAAGGGCGGTGTGCTCGTCCGCGCCGGGCAAACCGAGGCCTCCGTGGACTTGGCCCGCATGGCCGGCCTCAACCCCTCAGGCGTCATCTGCGAGATCATGCGCGATGACGGAGAGATGGCCCGCGTCCCTGACCTCATCCCTTTCTGCCAGCAGCACAGCCTCAAGATTCTCACCGTCGCCGAACTCATCCGCTACCGCCTGCACCACGAGCGTTACATCGTCCGCACCGGCGACAGCCGCATCCATACCCGTTTCGGCGAGTTCCGCATGATCGCTTATCAGAGCGAGGTGAACGGAAACGAAAGCCACATCGCCTTGGTCCGCGGCGACCTTTGCCCCAACTGTGGCGCCTTCTACGGTGGCCCTGCGGCTGGCGTCCTGGTCGGCGACCTGGAGCGCGTATCCCTGGGCAAGGCCGAGCTGCGCCCCCCCTGCGAGCACGCCGTTCTGGTCCGCGTCCACACCCGCTGCACCGCCGGCGATGTCTTCGCCGCCGACTGCCGCTGCCGCGACATCCTCGACCAGTCCATGCGCATGATTGCTGAAGCTGGCTGTGGCGTCATCCTCTATCTGCACAATGCCTCGCCCGGCTTCGAGATCGACCACACGCCCCGGCACCCCTTCGGCGCGGATGGCGCCGCAGTTCCAGCGCAGGAGCAGGGCGCCCACGCCGGCCACCTCATCCTTCACCAGGAACGCCGCGCACGCGAAGGCGCTCAGGACCGCAGTGGCCGCATCCTCCGCTCCATCGGACTCGGCGGCCAGATCCTCTCCGATCTCGGCATTCAGCGCATCCGCCTCCTCTCCAACACTCCCATGCACATCCCCGCCCTCGAAGGTTTTGGCCTGGAGATCGTCGAGCAGGTCCGCATCCCCATCGAGAAATGCTCCCACGTCGGCTGAATCCCACCGGCTCGTTCTGCCGCGAATCCTGGAACGCGAAGAACGCCGTTCCCAAGCCCGTACGCAACTGACCCCCTCGCCTTTGGACTATGGCCCGCTCCCGTTCTCCAAGACCGGCGCCTTCGCCAAGGCCACGCTGCGCCGCGCGGCAAATCCCGCCAGTTGCAGCACTGCCGTCACCACCAAGCCTCCCACCGTAATCGCCACGAACAGGAACTTCTGCCGCTCGATTCCTTCTTCGTAGCCTAGGGCGTGAATGGCCAGCAGCCCGAAAGCCGCGTAGTTCCAGCGCTGTAGCTTTTTCCAGGACCCGGTTCCCAGCCTGCGCAGAGAGTAGTCGTTCGATGTGACCAGCAGCATGAGGACCACCAGCGTGCAGAGGGCTCCGGAATAGTTGGCCACGCCGAACACGTCATGCCGGATGGGAAGCAGATGGCGCAAGGGATGTTGGTAGACGTAGTAGAGCCAGGGCCGTCCGCGCAGGTGCACGTTCTGGCCGATCGCGGTGTGCGCGGCCGCCAAAATGCCCGCCCAGATGCCAACGTCGCGCCGCAAATCGATAGAAACCGGATTCCTCCGCCGCAACAGAATGTTCAGAGGACCAATGGCGAGTGTGACCAAAAGCAAAATTAGCGCCGGATAGGCGGTCGCAAAGCTGGCTCTCATCACCACGTCGCTATACGGCCGCGTGACATAAATCCAGGTCACCGCGCCGGCCGAAGCCGCCAGCAGCGGCAGGTGATGCACAAGAAGACGCCGGCGAAGCCGCAGTTTCCGTGACTCCCGCTGTTGGCGTCGGGATATCCGATCCATGCATTCCAGCCTACCTGGCGCACTGAGGTCTCTACAACCGAATCCGGTGCCTCTTATCTCGCCCTGGAATGTCTACCCCGTCAGCCGTGTGACCGGCCCGCGCATGGGTTCGTGCCAGCAAAGCAAATCCATATTTCCGCAGCCTCACAACAACAGGAGCATTTTTAGGTTCAGGGCATGGGTCAGCCTCAACTCACCCGGCCCGCTCTATCCTTTTATCTGGATACAGCGTCCAAACTGAACCCATCAGATCTGCATGATGGATGCGGCGAATGAATGGTTTAGAGTTCCGGAAGATGTTCATTGCCTCCCATGATGGAGCGTGGCGGACGAACACGGATTGAAACACGGACGACCAAGCTAAGGGTTTAGAGATGAATTGCTCCGCGAAGTTCTGCATCCCCAATCAGAAGCCGCTGCTCGAAACCTCCCGCCCTCGTGCGGCGTCGTCTGTATGCGTCGGCTGTACTGACCTGCTTCGATCGTCACTCCGCATAGCCTCCGGCATCGCCTTCAGCCTTGCTTGGGTTGTGGTGTTCTTTTCGGGGCCAGGCAGGCTTGCCGCGGCGGAGCTGAAGCCGGAGACGGTACAAGCATTCAATCAATATCTAAAGCAGTCTGAGCTCCGCACGAATAGCGGTCTGGAACCGGATGGCGCGTTCTTATGGATGGATAGCCTCTCCAGCGCCGATCGTTCAGCCGACTACGCGCGCCTCCGCAACGGTGAGATCCTGGTCCATTCGTTCGCGGCCGGTAAAGACGTGCCCGACGGCATGATCCATGATTGGGTCGGGGTCGTGTTCATTCCCGGCGCTACCATCGATGGGGTTCTGGCGCAAATGAAGGACTATGGCAATTACGCCAAAATTTACCATCCCGAGATCATTCGCTCCAAGCTTCTCGACCACGACGGCAACAATTACAAGGTTTCTCTTTGGCTTTGCAGGAAGAGCCTCGTGACCGTGGTCCTCGATGTCGAGGAAAACCTGCAGTATTTCAAAATCAGCCCCTTGCGAGCATACAGCCGATCCCAAAGCACTCGGATTGCCGAAGTCGAGAACTATGGAACGCCTGAGGAGCACGAATCTCCCGCGGGTACGGGCCACGGCTATATGTGGAAAATGTACTCTTACAGCCGCTTTTTGCAAGACTCCGGAGGTGTCTATCTGCAGTTTGAAGTGATTGCACTAAGCCGAAACATTCCTTGGGGCTTAGGGTGGTTGATCAAGCCCTTCGTGACGAATATTCCCAAGGAAGCACTCACGTTTACCCTCGCGCGTTCGCGGGCTGCGATCGAAGCGGCAAAAACGGCTCTTTCCATGCAACTCCATAAGAACCCTGGTCGCTCAGATCCGCTGGCGCTTCAGTTTTGAAGCGCTTTTCACCAGACTTTCAAGATCGGCTACCCTACCGCGTTTCCCATTTCACTCTTTGCCGTAGCCGCTTGGTTTGTGCCGTCCCATGCCTCAAGTTTACCGCCCTCTTCCATCCCTGTGGATTTCAAACGGCACCACTACCTCCAGTCGGATCCCTTCGCCTTGCGTACCTTCCTGATGCTACCCTGATGGTACTGTGATCTTCCGTCCTCACGTCTTGCACTTTCTGATCCCACTTGGGGTATCGGCCCTGAGTGGATTTGATGAG
This sequence comes from Acidobacteriota bacterium, assembly GCA_021801945.1. The sequence goes on along the minus strand of JAKABE010000167.1, from coordinate 2,465 downwards.
CTGTGAGGGACTGTGAAGGTGAAATTTCCACAGGTTGTGTAAGTTATTCATTCTACACGTGGCCCCGTAGCTCAGGTGGATAGAGCAGCAGTTTCCTAAACTGCGTGTCGGAAGTTCGAATCTTCCCGGGGTCACCACCGCGTGTCCTTCCCTTCCATCCGCATTCATCCCCCTCGGTCTCGCGCCCCGATCCTTCTTTCGGTCTTGACTCTTGCGCATATCCAGTCTATAAACGTTGATGACATGGAAATTGATTCCATGACATCATGCGCATCGCCCTCAAGGGGTGTGCTTCACAGAAACCAACGCCAGGATGCTCGGGAAGGCGGTGCGACTCCGCCACTGCCCCGCAACTGTGAGCGCACTTGCCGCCGCGGTCGTCGTATTGGGGTCACCGCACGGAGGCAGGAGTTCAGCCATGGCCCTTCCGCCAGGGTGGAAGAGCTGGGTACATTTCTCGACTTTGCATCGAGTCAGTCAACTCAGGCGAGTGCTTCTTTCCCAGGAGGAACCACCCTGCTCGGAGTTGGCCACTCTGTTGCACCGTCAACCGGGAAATGCCGCATTAGCCACTGGAGGCGATCCCGTCAGGGGCAGTCTTTGGGAAGGCGGCTGCAACAGGCGCAAGTCAGGAGACCGGTCCCGGCGCACTAGACCGCTTTCGCGTTCCGAGGGGAACAAAGGAGCTTTCCATGCCTGTTTCCAAGTCTTTGGGCGCAACAGGACGCCGCGCTCTGCGCGCCTGGTTTGTGGCTTGCGCTCTTGTGTTTTGTGCCGCTCTCTGCCCCGCCGCCTCCATTCACGGCGTGGTTACCGACGCCTCCGGCGCCAGAGTCCCGGGCGCCAAAGTGGTGCTCGTCAGCAACGGAAGAGTGGTGGGAGCAGCTCTCTCCGCCGCCGACGGGAGCTTTCAGATCATGACCGGAAGCAGCGGCCGCTTCTTCCTCCTGGTTTCAGCTTCCAGCTTCCGGCAGTTGCACACCCCGGAGTTCTACGCCGGCCGGTTCGGCTCGGTGGAACGGGATGTAGTGCTGGAGCCGGCATGGGCCCGGGAGTCAATTGTGGTGACGGCCACCGGCACACCAACCCCGCAGCCGCAAACCAGCGCCGCCACCAGCGTACTCAGCTCCCAGGATCTGGCTTCGCGCGTCGATCTAGTCGACGCGCTGCGCACAATCCCCGGCGCATTCGTCGTGCAGACCGGCCAGCGCGGAGCGCAGTCTTCTCTGTTTATCCGCGGCGGCGATTCAGACGACAACATGGTCACGCTCGACGGAGTGGACATTGGGGATTTGGGCGGCCGTTTCGATTTTGGGCCCTTTGCTACCACAGCCATCGAAAGCGCTGAAATCTATCGCGGTCCGGATTCAAATTTGTATGGGGCCGATGCGGAGAGCGGTGTCGTCAGCCTGACCACTGCGCGCGGCACGACCAGCTTCCCCTCGCTCATGTTTGAGGGCGACGCGGGCAACCTCTCCACCTCGCGGGAGCAGCTCGAACTTGCCGGCGCGCGCAACAAGTATGACTACCTGGGCGCTTTCAGTTGGCTCCAGACGGCAAACGACTTGCCACTGGACGAGTATCATGTGGCCACCACGGCTGCCAATCTCGGCTGGCAACCCGACACAAGCACCGCGATCCGCGCCACCCTGCACTATGGCGTGGATGGAACGGGAGTTCCCAACGCATGGAACTTCTATCACGTTGCCGACGACGCCACCCAAAAGGATCAGGACATCTTCATGAGTGCGTCCATCAACAACCAAACCACGGCCAGCATTCACAATGCCGTCCGCTATGGTCTGACTCGCAAGCGCGAGCAATATCATCTCTGGCGCCAGTCCGGCAGCGGCACCTTCGACTCCTTCGGCGACAGCTTCGGCTACCCGGTGACCATCACCGGAGCCAATGGGTACTCTGTCACCGGACAGGCACTGCTTGACTATGCTGGGACCTACCCGCAGGGATATCAGTTGGTTTCAAACCGCGACCAGATTGGCTACCAAGGCGATCTCACCTTCACTCCGCACCTGACGGCGCTCATCGGCTTTCAGTACGAGAACGAGCGCGGCGCCGAACCAGGCAGCTCCTATTACACCCCGGTGCAGCGCAACAACTATGACTACCTGGCCGCCGTCCACGGAGATATCAAAAACCGCTTCTTTTACACGCTGGGCGGAGATTTGGAACACTATTCGCTCTTCGGCGTCCAGACAACCCCGCGCGCCGGGCTTTCATATTACGTGCTTCGCCCGCGTCAGGGTATCTTCAGCGGCACGCGCGTCCTGTTTAACTTTGGCGAGGCGGTGCGGGAGCCTTCGCTCACCGACCAGTTCTACTCGCTCTACAGCTTCCTGCAAATGAACGGTGGCCAAAGCACCCTCCAACAGTTGAACATCATGCCCCTCGCCGCGCCGCAAGTACGAACTTACGAGGGTGGTTTCGAGCAGGACTTCCTGAGTCAG
>JAKABE010000166.1 GCA_021801945.1 Acidobacteriota bacterium | reverse complement strand
TTGGCCTGGATGACATCGGTGGCGTGGGCCACGTTCTTGCGCAGTTGCGGATTGCGCAGCATGGGCAGCGCCGCGGCGGGAAACGGAGCGGCACGCACCGGATCGAGGATTGCCTGATCGTCTAACAGGCCGGCTGGTGCGCTCATCCGAGCACCTCCGCCTGCGCCTTCTCGGTGCTGGCCAAGATCTGCGCGAGGTGGATGGTCTTCATGCCCGCGTACTGCCGGTGCATGGCTCCGCCCAGATGCATCAGGCAGCTATTGTCGAGCGCGGTGCAGAACTCCGCGCGGGTTTTGAACACGTCCTGCAACTTGACCGCCAGCATGGCCGACGAGACATCGCCGTTCTTCACGCTGAAGGTCCCGCCAAAACCGCAGCAGCGGTCCATATGCTCAAGCGGGACCAACTCCAGCCCGCGCACGTTCTTGAGCAGGCGGAGAGGCCGGTCGCCGGCGTGGATGCCGCGCAGAGCGTGGCAGCTTGCGTGGTAGGTGACGCGATGCGGAAAGTATGCCCCGACATCTTCCACGCGCAGCCTGTCGACTAGAAACTCGCACAGCTCGTACACGCGCGGCAGAAGGGCCGCGAAATCTTTGCGGAGCGCGTCATTCCCAAGCCCCTCTAGCAGCCCCGGGTATTGATCGCGGATCATGGCCACGCAGGACGAGGAGGGAATAACCACAGCCTCGGCGTCGGCATACATGCGTACGAGGCGCTTGGCCTGGCTGAAGGCCTCGGCCCGGAATCCCGTGTTGGCATGCATCTGCCCGCAACAGGTCTGCCGGGCGCGGAAGTCAACCTCGACTCCCAGCCGCTCCAGCAGGGCCACGACCGCGCGGCCCGTCTCCGGAAAAAGCGTGTCGTTATAACAGGTTACGAAGAGGGATGCGCGCAAGATCACTCCCTCACCCACCGAGCAACCATTCGAAGGAAGGATAAAGGAAACGAGGGACATTGTCCAAGGAACAGCGGCGATGGCCGACGCTCCGGCAGGCAGCGGAGCGCGTTCCCGCCACCCGGTTCAGTTCGTCCAATCGCCGTAACTCATCGCCGTTCCCGCGGCCTTCGCACGCCGGGAGCCGTGGGTCAACCTCACGGATCCTCATGCATCTCATAAAATAGAGGAGAGTAGTCCTTTGCCACAACGCCTCGGCAGGGTAATAGGGAATCTGTAGGGTTCATTATCTGTAGCATTCAACCGTTTGGATCCCGAAACCGCGAGGAATGCTGGGTCAGCATTGAGCGTCGAGCCCCCTTGCTGACCGATTCCCGCGCATGTTGGCCGCAGCAGGGCGCCGCTGACCGCAGGGACCGCGATCGGGGCCAGGAGCGAACCTTTCACCAGCTCAACGACAAAATCCGTGCCGACAGGCAACGTACCGGCATTTTCGAGCATATTCTGCAAGTAAAGGAAACTTTCCCACCATCCGCGGGTTGTCTCCGAAGAAAGGTTCGATCAGGAAAACCATGATGGCTCAATCGCGTTCTCTTCCCCTGTGCGTGTTGGCCGGCGCGTTGCTTTGCTCGATGGCGGCGCCCCAGACAACCACGTCCAATGTGCGCATCGCTGGTCCGATTGATGCTAATCAACTGGTAACGCTGAGAGGCGAGGTAAATCCAAGCGCCAACGCCCGGAATGACCGCGGCCCGGTCAGCACTTCACTGCCATTGCCGGATCTGACTTTGGTGCTGAGCCGCAGCCCGGAGCGGCAGGCGGCATTCGACGCCTTTGTCGCCAGCCAATACGATCCCAGCTCGCCGAACTTCCATGTGTGGCTCACGCCCCAGGAGATCGGCCAGCGGTTCGGGCCTTCCGAGGCCGACATTCAGACCATCAGTAACTGGCTCACCTCTCAGGGCTTCATCGTGAAGAGGATTCCGCCTGACCGGATGACCATCCCTTTCAGCGGCACGGCGGGCCAAGCTGAGAGGGCCTTCCATACCCAGATTCACAACTTGATGGTGGATGGCGTTCCCCACTACGGGAACATGACCGCTCCGCAGATTCCGGCAGCGCTGGCTCCGGTAGTGGTGGGGGTGACGGCACTGCACAACTTCCTGCCCCGCCCACAGCACGTTCTGGGCAGCCTGGTGCAGTTCAACCCCAAGCTGGGTGGCTGGCAGCGGGTGATGAACACCGCATCCGCGATTCCGGCGGCAGGTTCCGGCCAGCCCGCAGCCGGGGCTGGACCCCGAGTTATGCCGGCATTCAACTTCAACGGTCCGCACCCTGAATTCGGCATCAACGGCGGCAGCGGGTCGAGCGCCTTTCTGGAAGAGGATGTAACGCCCTACGACTTTGCCACGATTTACAACGTGCTGCCGCTATGGAACGCCGGCATCAACGGCACTGGGGAAACCATTGCGATCGACGGAACCAGCGAGATATGCCTTGGCCAGAGCGGATCTCCGTGCAATGGCAATAACGATGTGGCCACATACCGCAAAGCCTTCGGTCTACCGGCCTACACCAGCTCGAACGCGCCCAAGCAAATCGACTCTGGCCTGGGCACCGCGGCTACGTTGTGCACGTCGACCAGCTCGAGTGCATATTGCGGCATCAACGACTTGCTCGAGAACACACTGGATGTGGAAGTGTCCGGCGCGGTGGCCCCCGGCGCGCAGATCGACCTTGTGGTGACCGGTCAGAATTCGAGTGGAACCATCGATACGGTTTACGATTCGGCGAAGTACGTAGTCGACAATAAGCTGGCCAATATTCTCAGCCTGAGCTACGGCGCCTGCGAACTGTCGAACGGTACGGCGGAGAACGTAAAGTACTACGACCTGTGGCAGCAGGCGGCGTCAGAGGGCATTGCGGTGTTTGCAGCGACGGGCGACTCGGGTTCGCCCAGTTGCGATCAGGGCATGGACGCAAGCGGGGTTCCGTATTCTGCGCAATATGGGCTTGCGGTGAGCGGCATTGCATCAACGCCTTATAACGTCGCTGTGGGCGGCACGGACTTCAGTTGGTGCCAGCCTTACTATACCGGGAGCGGCAGCAACGCAACTCTACAGGGTTGCCCGTCCACAAGTTCGGGCGCCGCCCCTTACTGGAACGCCAGCAACAACACCTCGAACGAACCTGGAGAGAGCGCGACCAACTATATACCGGAGACTCCCTGGAACGACAGTTGCGAGAATCCAATCTGGACCAAATTTCTTGAAAGCATAGCGCCCCTCCTGGGCTATACGGCTCCGACATCGGCCGAGGGCGCCTGCAACTTTGTGGAGAACAACTGGTACGCGATCTATAACGGCAGCGGCAGCGGCGGCTACGGCTATTACGGATACTACGGCGGTTATGGCGGCTCGAGCGGCCCGATGCTGGCTGGATATGTGGATACGGTAGGGGGCGGCGGCGGGAGCAGCAATTGCGTGGTCAACAGCAGCAACCCCACCTCGACTACCAGCAGCACCATCGGCACTTGCTCCTCCAGCGCCAATAGCACCGGAACGGCGAACGGCTCCATCCCCCTTGTGAACGATGGCTGGCCCGCGCCAAGCTGGCAGGTGCAATCCGGCGTAACAGGGACCAGCGGCCTCACTCAGCGGGCCATTCCGGACGTCAGCTTCTTCTCCGGCGACGGTGCTCTGGACAGCGCGACGCTGATCTGTGTCTCGCTCGAAGGCAGTTGCGTGACCTCGGTTTCGTCGAACGTGACGACCGAACCCACCGCGCAGGAGGTAGGCGGAACTTCAGTAGCAACGCCTGAGATGGCGGGCGTGATGGCGCTCATCAATCAGAAGGCGGGCTCCCCACAAGGCGACCCCGACAAGGTGCTTTACACACTGGCCAGTCGGGAGAACTACTCAAACTGCAGTGCAGAATCGGTAAAGAACTCGAGTGGCTGCTACTACCAGAGCATTGACCAGGGCACGAACGCGATGCCTTGCAGCCTGGGCATCGCAAATGACGAGGGAGGCGCCATCAACCAGAATGGCACCTGGGTATCGACCACCCCGTACACCGGCAAGGTCTCTCCCAACTGCACGGCACTGATCGGCAATGACCAAATCGGCACGCTGATGGTTCCCGGCACGACGACGCCGGCCTACGATGCAGCCGCGGGCTTCAATATGGCCACGGGGCTGGGATCGCTGAACGTGGCCAACGTGGTCGATGCGCCAGACGCATGGGTGGGATCGGCAGCATCGACGGTGACGTTGAGCCTGTCGCCCAGCACCGGTATCTCTTCCGCTCAGAGCTTGAGCGTGACGGTAACGGTAGCAGGTTCGAGCGGCAGTCCGACCGGGACTGTAACCCTGTCTGGAGGCGGCTACACGTCCTCTGCGGAGACACTCTCCAGCGGGAGCGTCACGTTTAACGTTCCGGCGGGGAGCTTTACCGGCTCCGGCAATAGCTTCAACGTAACGCTGACGGCGACCTACAGCGGCGATCCGACCTACGCCCAGTCCACCGGCACAGCCACCGTGACGGTGACAAAGGCGACCCCGACGGTTACGGTCGCTCCGGGCGCGAGCAGCATTAATTCGAACATTGCATTGCCTGTTTTGGTGAGCGTGAGCGGAGGGGGTAGCAACCCAACGCCGACGGGAACATTGACACTCTCCGGAGGTGGGTATACCTCCGCGGCGGAGACGCTCTCTGGCGGCGCTTACACCTTCACGATTCCCGCCAGCACGTTCGGCGGCTTCACCGGCACACAAAACATAACTTTGACAGCTACTTATAGCGGCAGCAACGCTTATGCCTCGGGCACCGGCTCGAACACTGTGAGCGTGACCTATGTTCCGGTGGTTGCGCCTGCCATTACGTTCAATCCCCCCTCGCCGACTGTGTACTTGAGCCAAAGCCTCCCGCTGACGGTGACGGTGGGCGGCAGCAACGGAGCGGCCACGGGAACGGTAACACTCTCAGGCAGCGGTTACACTTCAGCCACGGAGACGCTTTCGGGCGGCAGCTATACCTTTACGATTCCGGGCAATACCCTGACCGGATCGGGCAACCCCTTCACGGCGACGCTGACCGCGGCGTACATTCCCGCAAGTGGAAGCGACTATGCGCATGACTCCGCCACGGTCAGCGTCAAGGTGACCCAGGCTACCTACTCGTTGACGGCGGGAGCAGCGTCACCCTCCTCGGGTTATCCAGGTCAGACGTACACCGCGACCATCTCCGGCGCCAAAAGCTCCACGAACTACACGGGCACGGTCACTCCAACACAATGCGCACTGACCAGTAGTACCGTGACAAACCCCGCCGCGCCTCCCACGTGCTCCGTTAGCGGGACAATCACCTATAGCAACGGCACGCCGAGCGGCGCTGCCACGGCAACGGTGGTGACGACCAAGACGACGGTTGGCACGCTCGTCTATCCAAAGGCGAGTCAAGGCAAAGGATGGCTGGGCGCGGGTGGCGGAGCGATGCTGGCATTCCTGGTTTTCCTGGGCATTCCGACGCGGCGGAAGAGCTGGCGCTCCATGCTGGGCCTGGTGGTGCTGATGGCGGTGCTGGGCGGCCTCTCTGCCTGTGGCGGATATGGCAACGGCGGCGGCGGTCAGAGTGGCCCCAATGTCCCTGGGACCTCTGCGGGAACCTATACGTTTACGGTGACGGGCGCGTCGAATCCGACGGTGAACCCGGAGCCCACCGTGAACTTCTCCGTGACGGTCAATTAGAAGAGAGAAAATGGCGGCGAAGGGCCCTTCCGCTCTGGGAAGGGCCCTTCAATTTTTGGATGATCCATGCGGTTGGAGACAGAAGTGCGCCTCGACATCCGGCTTTTCCAGCGGGCGTTGAAGCTGGTATGCTGCGAGCACAGAAAAAACGATTTATGGATCGGAGAGTGGCCGTATGTGGTTTTTGGGGATGGATGTGGGAACAGGCGGAACGCGGGCCGTGGTGGTGGATGGGACAGGGAGGCTGGTCGCAGGCGCGTCGAGCGAGCACGCGCCGTTTCGCGCTGAACATCCGGGCTGGGCGGAGCAGGACCCAGAGGATTGGTGGCGGGCGGCGCAGGAGGCGATTCGCGGCGCGCTTCAGGCCGCCCCGGAGCCCAAACAGCCGATTGCGGGGATCGCGCTCACTGGACAGATGCACGGCGCGGTGTTGCTGGACGAGAAGGGCGCAGTGCTCCGGCCCTCGCTAATCTGGTGCGACACGCGCACGCAGCCAGAATGCGACTGGTTGACGGAAACGATCGGATATGAGCGGCTGATTGAGCTCACCTGCAACCCGGCGCTGCCCAACTTTACGCTGACAAAGCTCCTGTGGGTCAAGCAGCACCAGCCGGAGATCTTCGCCAAAACGCGGCACATCATGTGCCCGAAAGACTACGTGCGCTACCGCCTGACCGGGGAGTTCGCGATTGACGTGCAGGAGGCCAGCGGAACGCTGCTTCTGGACGTAACGCACCGGCGCTGGTCGCGCGAGGTGGCCGAGGCAGCGGGAATTCCCGAGAGCTGGCTTCCCAAGGTCTACGAGTCGCCGGAGATCTGTGCACGTGTGAGCGAGAGTGCGGCCAGCCTGACGGGATTGAAGGCGGGAACACCAGTGGCGGCGGGGGCAGGCGATCAGGGAGCGGGCGCAGTGGGAATGGGAATCCTTCAGCCCGGCTCGGTCTCAGCAACCATCGGGACCTCGGGCGTGGTGTTCGCTGCCACGGCGGAGCCGACGAAGGATCCGAAGGGACGGTTGCACACCTTCTGCCACGCTGTACCTGGCCTGTGGCACGTGATGGGCGTAACGCAAGGGGCAGGTCTGAGCCTGAACTGGCTGCGCGAGACGTTCTTCAACGGTCAGAGTTACGACGCGCTGAGCGAGGCCGCGGCCGGAGTCGCGGCCGGGAGCGAGGGGCTGATGTGGGCGCCCTATCAGTTGGGTGAGCGCACACCGCATCTCGATCCGGAGGTGCGCGCGGCGTTTGCGGGCATCGGCGTGCAGCATCGGGCGGCGCACTTTGTCCGCGCGGTGCTGGAAGGAGTGGCGTACTCGCTCGAGGATACGTTCACGCTCTTCGCCGAGTTGGGGATTCCGGTGAGGGCGATCCGGCTGGGCGGCGGCGGCGCGCGCGGCACGCTGTGGCGGCAGATCCAGGCGGGAATCTACGGGCAAACGGTCGAAGTGCTCAAGGCCGAGGAGGGTGGCGCGTTCGGGTGCGCGCTGATGGCTGGAGTCGGAACCGGCCACTGGTCGAATTT
>JAKABE010000165.1 GCA_021801945.1 Acidobacteriota bacterium | reverse complement strand
CTCTACAATTTTCTGCCTCTGCCTATTGAGGCTCCATCGGCCGTGCCGTCGCGCCGGAGTTTGGGATCGGCCTTCCCCGCTTCGCCACGCATCCCATCCACCCCAGATCGAAAGTAATGCCGGCAGGTTCAAGTTTTTTGAGCCACTCCTGGGAACAGACTTTCCCTGAGCAGGTTCCCGCAAGGAAGTGCAACGAAAGAGAACAGGTTTTGGGCCAGCGCCGGGATTTTTGTGGTAAACGTATTCCAGAAGGACAATTCGAACAAGCAGAACAGCTTGCAGGGAACGAACATCTACTTCATGCTCTTGGCTTCGGCGTCGCCTCTGCGCCTTGATCGGCTTACATCCCATCCTCCGGGAACTGGAAGCGTCCCCGATGCCGCAATCCATGTTCGGCTGTTCTGAAAGGCGGTTAGGAAGACATGAAGACAAAAAACAGTGTTGCTCTCATGCTCGCATTGGTATTGGCGGTGATAGGGGTCGCGATGGCGATGGCCCAGCCGGCCGGGGCGGAATCCCATGTTCTTCCTGTCAGACCGAAGGGCCCGTGTGACATTTACGCGGCGGCCGGGGACCCGTGCGTGGGCGCCTACAGCACCACGCGCGCGCTGTACGCTTCTTACAACGGCCCGCTGTACGAGGTAATACGGCAGTCGGACGGCAAGAGCCTGAACATTGGCGTCGTCCAGCCCTCGGCGTCGCCGGCGCCGGATGCGGGCGGGTACGCCGACGCGGCGGCGCAGGATGCGTTCTGCGCCAACACCTATTGCTGGATCACCAAGCTCTACGACCAGTCCGGCCATCACAACGACCTTACTCAAGCGCCGCGAGGGGCCTTCCACGGGCCGGCGCTGGGCGGATTGAACAACGTTCCAGTTGCCGACATGGCGCCGGTCACGGTGATGGGGCACAAGGTCTATGGCGTCTTCATTGAGCCGGGCATGGGCCTGCGCAACGATGACCCGAAGGGCGTCGCGGTTGACGACCAGGCGGAGGGGATCTACTGGGTGCTGAACGGCAAGCACTTCAACTCCGGTTGCTGCTTTGACTTCGGCAACGGCGAGACCGACAGCCGCGACGACGACAACGGCACCATGGAAACCTCCTACTTCGGCAATGCCGGGGCCTGGTATCACGGCAGCGGCAAGGGGCCGTGGATCATGACCGATCAGGAGAACAACCTGGTGGGATGCGTGAACTCGGATGGGTCCAAAGGCTGTCCGGAGCTGCCCAGCATCGAGTGGCGATTCGTGACCGCCATCGCCAAGGGGGAACCGAGCCACTGGAGCTCGATGGGGGGCGACGCGCAGCAGGGCGCCCTGCAGGTGATGTTCAGCGGACCGCGCGTGAACGCCACTTATGCTCCCATGCGCAAGCAGGGGGCGATCCTTCTGGGCAACGGGGGCGACAACAGCAACGGTTCGCAGGGCACCTTCTATGAAGGCGCAATGACGGCCGCCAACACCTTCCCCAGCAACGCCACCGATCAGTTGGTGCAGACCAATATCGTGGCGGCCAGGTACGCGGTGTTGCCGGTGAGCATGGCGCCGGCCTCGGCCACCGCCGCACCTCCAGGGCTGCAGACCTTCTCGCCGCGCTCCTGGCAGGACACTACCGTGACCTTTACCAACAGCACCGGGTCGGCGGCGACGGACGTCAAGCTGAGTATTAGCGTTCCCAGCCGGCAGTGGACGTCGTTGGTGGCCGGCACCCGAGAGACCGAGAAGACGTTCGCTGGTCCGGTGGCGCCGGGCGCCAGCGTGAGCGCGACCTTCCGGGTCACCTCGGGACCGGAGGCCTTCAACGGCGACCTGACGGGCAACGCTTCGTGGATAGACGCGGCGAACGGCCGCCGGCAATCGGAGACAATCACCGAGAAGGTGCGGAACGTCAGTCCGGTCCGGATCAACGAGTTCCGCATCAGCTCCGGCCCGCCCACCAATTCCACCGACTCGTTCATCGAGCTGTATAACGCCGGCGCCCGCAGCGTGGACCTCTCCAACTGGACCCTGACCGAGCGCCCAACGCAGCAGGCGGTCTTCTCTTCGATCAAGATCCCGTCCGGGACGAGGCTTGCGGCGCACGGCTTCTACCTGCTCGGCCTGTCGGACTCCGGGCTGGCGGCGGCGGCGCGCACGGGCGACAGCACCATTTACGTCCGGAGCACGGCGGGCATGAAGGCAGGCGATCGGATCACGATCGGCTCCGGCTCCCAGGCGGAGACGCGCACGATCGCCAAGTTGGGGACGGCGTCCAGCAACCATACGACGTTGTGGCAGCCGCTGCCCGATGGCCCGGTGATCACCGTTCCCGCCGGCTCGACCAACGTGCCAGTCGCGAACACGGCCGGCTTCGAGGTGGGCCAGAAGATCGCGCTCGGTTACGGCTCTACCTACCCCACCGTGCCGGAAGGCCTGGAGCGGTACGAGGTGGCCACGGTGACGGCGGTGGGCAAGCCGGGCACGCAGGCTTACCTGGCGGTGGATGCGCCCGCCGGCTCGACCAACATCAAGGTGACCTCGGTTGAAAACATCTCCGCCGGTGACAGGATCCGGTTGGACATCGACAGCGTCGGCCACGGGATCGAGACCGTCACGGTCACGCACGTGGGCACGGCGGCCAACCGTACGGCGCTGGCTGCCGATGCCGGCGCCGGGGCGACCCGCATCAAGGTCCGCAGCGTGCGCGGTTTTGCGGTGGGCGACAAGATCACCATTGGCACGCCCGCGAACAAGCAGACGGTGACCATCAGCGCTGTTGGCACGGCGGGCCCGGCCGGTTCCGGCATTGCCTTTACACCGGCTCTCGAGCAATCGCATATCCGCGACGAGGATGTGGTCCAGCCGGGCACAGGGCTGGATCTGGCTGCGCCGCTCAGATTCAACCACGCGGGCAACCTTCCCTTCAGCGACCGGGGAACGGGAATCAGCTTCGAGCCGGCGACGGCCTTTGCCCATATCAGCAACGAGCCGGTCCAGGCGCTCGGCACGGGCATCACGCTCTCCAGCCCCTTGGCCAGGGAGCATCCGGTCAACGCGGTGGTGCGCGACGCCGCGGTCACCACCGCGGGCTACCAGGGATCGCCAGCGCCCAACCAGTGGTTCGGTGGACCCGAACTCACCACCAGCGTGCCCCCTTTCGAAGGTTTTACCTGGCTCTCCTTCAGAGCGGGCAGTATGGTGCTGCGGAACGCCGCGGGCCTGGTTGTGGACAGCCTCAACTACGGCGCCCTTGTTGATCCCTGGGCTGCCGAAGGATACCAGGCCACCTCCGGAGCAGAGCAAAGCGGCTGCTTTGTGACTACGCCTAGCTCTATTGGCGGCTTCAGCAGTTTATCCGCTCCGGCCGCCGGGTCGAATACCAGCGCGGGCCGCTCCCCGGACGGTTTCAACACGGACAGCAACTGCAACGATTTCGTCACCTCGCCCTCCACCACGCTGGCGGTTGCTTCAAGCGCCGGCGCAACCGATATCAAGGTGGGCGGCGTGGAGGGTTTTGACGCCGGCCAGACGATTCGCATTGGCTCCGGCGCCAACCTCGAAACCGCGGTCATCTCCACGGTGGGCACGGCGGGAGCGACAACACTGCGCGCCGCCACCGCCGCCGGCGCCACCGAGCTTCCCGTCGCCGGCGCAATCGGCTTCCGCGATGGCCAGACCATCACTATCGGCAGCGGCGCGAGCCGCGAGACCGCGGTGATCCTCCGCACCACCAGATTCCCTGAGACTTCAATCGTCGTCACCAAGGCGCTCACCATGGCGCACGCGGCCGGCGCCCAGGTCTCCGGTACCGGCATCACGCTTACCGCGCCCTTGACCCACGGCCACGCCCGCGAGGCTGTCGTCACCGGCAGCATTTCCACGCCAGGCGCGCCTAATCACTACTTCAGGAGATCCAACTGAGAGATCCGGGGGAAGGGAAGTGGACTGCTTGAAGCAGTATCTTAAGGAATGTCGCATCCTCTGCGTGGGACCGTCTTTGGTCGGGACTCCGAGTGGAGCATGGTGATCATGCCGCGACTTTGCTTTGGATGGTGTAGCCGCGGCTGAAGGAAGCAGCGAGGGCCGCTTTGGTAGTGCGTAATTCCTTCACCGTCGTCCATCCGGTTTCATCATTGTGCAGCCCCGGTATTCGCTGCAGGTCCAGTGCCCTGACTTCGTACCTTTCGTTTGTCACGCAGCAAACCGCCACGGACCGTATCTCGAGCATATGCGACAGGTGTCTGGGATAGTTCCCACCGCTACCGGAGAATGCAGTCGCATTGGCAGCACGATCAGATCTCATTGCTGATTCACAATCCCCTGGCGCTTGCGAGCTTGGGCCGCTCCGTTCACAAAACCTGATTTGCCGCCGGGCGCGCGCGTGCTTTGCTTGTGCGTGTTGGATTGACACTGGTGTTTGGCAGATGGTAAACATTTACCGGGCTTGTAGAGGGTTGCTGTGCGGCGGTGTGGGATTGCGGGACTTTCGATGCACCGGGTTGGCCGCTTACTTAAGCGGTTCCGGAACTGATGGACCGCAGCGCGAAGAAATCGTGAATTATGAGGGGTGGCAATGGACGATATGACGCGGAGATCGTTCTTGAAGGGTACGGCAGCTGTGGCAACGGCGGGCGCGGCGTCCAGGATGCTGGCGGAGGCGGCCGCGAGCGGGCACGAGGCGCCGGTCAAGCTGAGCCAGTTTCCGTATAGCGCGGTGGAGCTGTTGGACGGAAAGATGATGGAGCAGTTTGAGGCCAACCATGCGTTTTTTCTGGGGCTGGATGAGGACTCGCTGCTGAAGCCTTTCCGTCAGAAAGCGGGATTGCAGGCGCCGGGCGAAGACATGGGCGGATGGTATAGCTGGTCAGATGAGTTCGATCCGCCGAATAACATGACCGGGTACATTCCGGGGCACTCGTTTGGTCAATATCTATCAGCGCTGGCGCGGGCGTATGCGATTACGGGCGACAAGGCGACGCAGGCGAAGGTATTCCGGCTTGTACGTGGATACGCCGAGACAATTACGCCGAAGTTTTATGAGGGTTACCCGCTGCCGTGCTACACGTTTGACAAGATCAACTGCGGACTGATCGACGCGCATCAATTTGCGCAGGATCCCGCTGCGCTGCCGGCGCTGGCGCGCGCGGTGGATGCGGTAATGCCATATCTGCCGCCCCATGCGGAGACGCGGGCGGAGCAGCGGGAGCGCCCGCACCCGAACATCGCGTATACCTGGGACGAGAGCTATACGCTACCGGAGAATTTCTTTTTAGCGTACAAGCGCTCCGGCAACAAGCGGTATCTTGATCTGGCACAGCGGTTCCTGATGGACAAGGCGTATTTTGATCCGCTGGCAGAGGGCAACAACGTGCTGCCGGGCAAGCATGCATACAGCCACGTGAACGCGTTCAGCTCCGCATCGCAAGCGTATCTGGTGCTTGCGAGCGAGAAGCATTTGCGGGCGGCGGTAAACGGCATGAAGTTTGTGCTGGAACAGAGCTTCGCGACAGGCGGATGGGGGCCGAACGAGACGTTCGTAGCGCCCGGCAGTGGAACGCTGGGCAAGAGCCTGGACTTTACACATGCCAGCTTTGAGACGCCGTGCGGATCCTACGGGCACGCAAAGATTGCGCGCTATTTGACGCGGATCACGGGGCAAAGCATGTGGGGCGACAGCCTGGAGCGGGTGTTCTACAACACGGTGATGGGCGCGAAGCCCCTTCAGGAGGGTGGATTCAGCTTTTACTACTCGGACTATAACAATGATCGCGCGCAGAAAGTGTATTACTGGGAGCAGTGGCCGTGCTGTTCGGGGACGTTTCCGCAGGTAACAGCGGATTACGGGATCAGCTCGTATTTCAGTTCGCCGCAGGGCGTGTATGTGAATCTGTATGTGCCTTCGCGGGTAAAGTTTCAGCAGAGAGGGACGCGGTTCCGGATTGAGCAGCGGACGGTGTATCCCTATTCGAACGAGGTGACGCTCCATGTATGGGGCGAAAGCCCGCAGACCTTTACGATTGCGCTGCGCGTACCGCAGTGGGCGGGGAGGAACACGGAAGTTGCGGTGAACGGGCGGCGGCAGCAGGTGGAGATGCGGCCGGGCGAGTTTCTGGACCTGAGGCGCGAGTGGAAGAGCGGCGACGTGATTGAGTACACGATTGACCAGCCGTTGCATCTGGAAGCCGTAGATGCACAGCATCCAGACACAGTGGCGCTGATGCGAGGGCCGCTGACGCTTTTTGCAATCAATGCGCCGGGCAGCAAATTTACAAGAGAGCAACTGCTGGCGGCGAAACAGAGTGCGGACCAGCGGATCTGGAAGGTAGATGCAGTGGTGGCTCCAGTGACCTTCCGGGCCTTTCCGGATATCCGCGACCAGTGGAACCGCTTGTATCACTCAGTGAAGGCGTAGGACGCGCATCGCGGCGGAAGAATGATGGGTTGCTTCAAAGGGGAGGATCGTGGCATGCCCCTTTGGGGATGTTCCGAATTCTTAGGATGAGCGGTACGCCAGAAGTGGTGCTCATCCTGCAACCGGAGAACCCCTCGTATCTGCGCATTTGATGCGCAGGTGCCAGCCTGTATGGGTTTAAGCAGCTCTCAGCCTGGATGTGACCATGGCCCTGCGGCTGTCAGGAGGCTAAAGCTGCGCTGAATTCAGGGCCGTTGTACCATGTCTGTGGAGGTAAAGTACATTGCCGTTCAACTGGGGCCGGATTCTCCGGCAGCGCTTTGGCGCGCCGGGTAGCCAGCTAAGAAGGTGCGGGGGTGGTTTTTGGCTCCCATCTTTTTTCCTCTTTGCGGTGTTGAGCCCTTTGCTCGTCTGCCTCCTTCCAGGAAAGTTAGGGCTCCTGAAGGTGGTGAGCGCCGCAAGCGGACAAAGCGGGCAAACCACAGGTGGGGGGATGGCCAACGCCGGCCCTCAACAGGCCGTTTTTGACAGCCAGGGACGGCCGATCACAGAGGGCGGCTTCGTAAAGACAGGCCCGATTGTCTTCATGGATGTTGCCAAAGCCGCCGGGCTCACCAGTTGGCGAGACGAGGCGGGCACTCCTGCCAAGCGTCTGATCTTGGAGGCCAAGGGTCCGGGCGTATGCCTGCTCGACTACAACAATGACGGTTGGCTCGACATCTTTCTTGTTAACGGCTCGACCTATGACGCGCTGGACGGAAAAACCAAACCGCCCGAG
>JAKABE010000164.1 GCA_021801945.1 Acidobacteriota bacterium | reverse complement strand
CAATCATCCTTCGTTTCTTTGATCTCTTGGCAAGAAAATGGGAAGTGTGCGTTTTACGCAGGTTTTTTGAATTTCGGGCATTCGAGGGGCTTTGCATTTGGAAGTAAATGGGCAGGCAGCCCTCCGTCGTGGGTGAACAGCACCGTCCACCGCATGCTGCTCTGCTTTCGTTTGGCGTGCCATTCAGCGAGCAGGCAGTAACGCACCGCAGCGAGGTATCGGCTTAGCCCTCACGTTTGTGCGCTACCTCCAATTCGGTCAACTGGGGTGATGCTGTGGTCCTGTCCTTTTGGGCTTCGTCAGGAGAAAGCTTCTGCGCCTTCACTTCCCAGGCCAGGCCGAGAGCACGCAAGACCAAGATTCCGTACCAGTTCGGGTCGAGCTCGTACCAAGCCATGCCGTGACGAGCCGATTGGGGATGGGCGTGGTGGTTGTTGTGCCAGCCCTCACCAAATGTCAGCAGAGCCACCCAAAAGCTGTTTCTGGAATCATCCCGGGTACGAAAGCGCCGCCTTCCCCACATATGGGTTGCGGAGTTGACCAGCCAGGTCGAGTGGAGCCCGATTACCGTCCGAAGGAAGATGCCCCATAGAAGGAACTGCCATCCGCCCACGGCAAGAAGCAAGCCTGCCAGTAGAGTGATCGGCACCCAGTGCCACCGGCTGATCCACATGTGGAATCGGTCATGGCGAAGCTCCGGGACAAAGGGTAAGAGCTCTGCCGAGTTGCGTTGCATGGTCTGCCCGGTCAGAATCCAGCCCATGTGGGCCCAGAAACCACCATCGCGGGGAGAATGCGGATCACCTTCTTTGTCGGTGTTCTGGTGATGCTGGCGGTGGGTCGCAACCCAGAGCACCGGCCCGCCTTCCAGGGCCAGCGTACCGCATACAGCCAACACATATTCCATCCACTTGGCCGTTTTGTACCCACGATGCGTGAGCAGCCGGTGGTATCCCATCCCGATGCCAAGGCTCCCGGCAATCCACCACAGAAGAATCGCGAGCACGAGGGCTTTCCAACTGAATACGAATAGCGCGGCAAGCGCGCCGGCGTGAAACAACACCATGAAGAAGGTTGTTATCCAGATGATTGGCTGCCTAAATGTTCTGTCACGTCTGAAAAATCCTGGCATTTGCATGTTTTCGCCCAATGATGGATGAACCGTTCGTCGAAAGTTCAGCGCCGCCGGCCACTTTGTGCTGGGTCTCGTGTCACTCTCTTCCCGGGAATTTCGCGCAAGGAGGAGTGGAGCGATCACAGGTCGACGCCGCACTTCGCTACTATGACGATTTCATCGCGTCATCTCCTTTTCTGATCAATTTTGAACATTTCGGATGATTCCCTGGGGATGGCCGAATGTCCTGAAAGGCTCTTCTGGTTCAAAACCGGCTCAGGAACGATGCCGCGGGCGATACCTGCGTCTGCATATCCTGCTCAAGCAAGAAGGGCTTTGGGGTGGATGATGTCCTTGGCGTTCATCCTGATGGAAGTGAGCTGCCTGGCCACAGCAAGAGCCGATTGACCAGAGCGACGAACACCAGCTTATTACAGGCTGCGCGAAGCAGTGCCGTCAAGGCAAACAAATCTGTACCACGTCTGTACCACGCACAAAACATTCTACTCCTCAATGCAGCCGGAATAGGAATAGTAGACTCGTTCGGCAGCGGCGGGTGCTGGCGCAGATCGCGACCGAGACTAGGTCGAACGAGATCACTGCGGTGCCCCGGCTACTTAAGATGCCGATCCTCGAAGGCGCCATCGTGACCACCGACGGGCTGAACTGCCAGCGAGCGAGGTGCGAGAGGAGCAAGGTTCGGGAGATAGTCTGCTTGCTGGCGCAAGGCACCGGTCAGCGGAGGACGGAAATGCCGGTGTGGCTTGCAAACGAGTAGAGCACACCGCTGAGCAGCAGCAGCTCGGCGATGCCGAGGAAGTGAAAGAGCAGCACGTGGCCGGCGACGGGGAACGCCCGGACTTGGCGGCGAAGAACGATGCGCGCCAGCCAGCCCTCGATGGGAAACTGGCCATAGAGCATGATGGTGGGCAGCAGATGTGTCATGGGACCCATCTGGACTTCGGGCCGCCGTGCGAGTACGACGAAGGGAAAGACTACCGTCATTCCCCAGGGGCCAATCGACTCCGCAAAGTGCTGCAGCAGCGGCGCCATGCAGGCGAGCAAGAGGCCCACGGCCACCGGCCAGAGGGAAAGCAGGCTACGTAGACTTTGTGTACGGCGTTCATCCTGCTGGCGCTTGCGGAGAATGGCGAGGCTTTCGGCGCGTTCCTGCGCCCGGGCCATTTCCCAGTCGGCCAGCGGCTCGGTGCGGCGGCGGAAGAGACTCAACAGTCCCGATGCGGATTCGGAGCGTTGCGGCATAGGCTTGGGGACGCAGGCCGGGGAAATCTCTCCTAGAATGATCCAGCGCGGGATTTTTTGCAATGGGTTGAGAAAATAGGAACCTGCGAAGGCAGGGAAGCGCTGGCTCGCCTGAAGCCCGAGCTCGCCTACTTCCAAGTGTGGTGACTCCGGGATTCGTCGAAAAGCAATCGCAGGTCCCTTGCTGCGCTCGGGACGACCGGGATTTTTCGGGCATGAGAGTTCCACGATGCTGGGACTTCGGGGACAGGAGATTAAAGCCCCAGATCCGCGGCGCGTCTTTTCATCGCCTCAATGCAGAAGGCGATGTGCGCATCGAGATCGATGCCCAGTTCGGCTGCGCCCTGCACGATGTCCTCGCGGTGCACGCCGCGGGCGAAGGCTTTGTCCTTCATCTTCTTGCGCACGCCGGCGACCTCCACCTCGGCGATGGATCTGGAGGGCTTCACCAGCGCGCAGGCGGTCAGGAAGCCAGCCAGCTCGTCGCAGGCGAAGAGCGCCCTGGCGAGGTGAGAGGTGCGCGGTACGCCGGAGTAAAGCGCGTGGCCGAGGATGGCGATGCGCAGTTCCTCGGGCCACCCGAGCCGCTCCAGTTCGCGCGCGCCGACGAAGGGATGCTCGTCGGCCGTGGGATGGCGCTCATAGTCGAAATCGTGGAGCAGAGCGGTGGTGGAATAGAGATTCAGCAGGGCGTCGCGGGAGTCGCCGCTGAGACCCTGGCGATTGGCTTCGGTATCGCCGCAGGCGACCATGCAGGCCTCGACGGCCAGGGCATGTTTGCGCAGGCTCTCGCTCTGGGTCCATTCCGTCAACAGGTTCCAAGCTTGTTGGCGGGTGTAGGGGGCGGCGGTCTCCGGCATTGGTTTTCCTCTGGAGGGAATGATCGCTGCTGCGGCGGGGCCGGCAGTGCAGCGGCTTGCATTGAGAGAAAGTTTACTCTTATGGTTCGCGATTCATGGGGAATCTTCGGGAGCCTTTCTGGTTTTCTCCGATTGTGCCGAACTTTGTACTTGACAATTATGGTTCCATGGATCAAATTAGCCCTTGTCGTGGTGCAGAAAACCGCACCCGGAGTCCCACTGCTCTGGCGCTCCGCAGCGACCCGATGGCCACTACCCTTTTCAGCGTGGAAACACGTGAAGTTGTGCGCTGTGAATACTGCAGGCTGACGCAGTTCAGGACCACCAACTCACTATGTAGAAAATGCCATAAGCCCCTCGACATTGAGGAACCTGCCGCGCCGGCGCTCCATTTGGTGCCGAACGGGCCGGGGGAGTCTGGTGAGGATGCGGGCCTGCACGTGGCGGCCCAAGTGCGGGAGATTCGTCGCGCACGCCATTTGAGCCAGCGCCAATTGGCGGCGCGGATGCAAGGGCCTCGCACCTATATCTCCAAAATCGAAAACGGAAAGGCAATCCCGACATTGGGTTCACTTGAGCGGCTGGCCGAGGCCCTGGATGTGGACATCGGCAAGCTGGTGAGGGATGCGCGCAGCCGCCGGGAAGAAGAAGTGGCGGCCATCTTTGCCGATCCGTTCCTGGCGGACATTGCGAGCCTGTTGCCGCAACTTGATTCGCTCCAGCGCACACTGTTCCTCAGTGCGGTTCGGGACGCGGGTACCGGACGGCGGCGCACAGCATAGGGGCGGGTCAGAGGTGGGGCCTGACCTCTGTGGTTGGCGCGGTATGAGAGGACAAGGACGGGGGAGAGACAGGATCGAAGGGTTTGCCGCGAGACTGGTATTTGCGGGTATACATGCGGAGGTCGGCGGCGATGCGCAGAGCCTCGGGATTGGGGGCGTCTTCAGGGAAAACAGCGATGCCGACGCTCGCGCCGATGCGCACGGTATGTCCCTCAAGGTCGAAAGGTTGGTTCAGGAGATCGATTAAGGAACGGCCGACGAGCTCGGCATCGTCGCGGCTCGTGGGTTCCTCGAGGATGACGGAGAATTCATCTCCGCCGGTGCGGGCCACGGTGTCGGAGCGGCGAACGCGCGCGGAAAAGATCTGCGCGACGCGTTTGAGGACCAGATCGCCTACGTGGTGGCCCACCGTGTCGTTTACCTGCTTGAAATGGTCGAGATCGATGAGCAGGAGAGCGGTTTGCATGCCGGTGCGCCGGGCGCGCTCGAGAGCGTTAGCGAGACGGTCTTGAAAGAGGCGGCGGTTGGGGAGCCCGGTGAGCTCGTCGTGCAGAGCCAGATGCTTATTGTGTTCGATCTGTTCCTCAAGCAGCAAAAGGATCATGCCCACAGCCACCACATACTTGGGCAAGTTCCAGACCTCGTCTTCGAGATGGACGGCAGGGAAGAAGGTCTGCAGGGCGGGACCCACGACAAACACAGAGGCCCAGGCAAGAAAGCCGGCCGTGGTGATAAAGGCGCCGGTGGCGAGGCGGCGGTAGACGTACCAGAAATCCAGGCAGCAGCCAAGGTAGATCGTGCAAAAGAGCGCATTCAAAGCCAGATCCGGCCCATTGCCGGGGCGATGCTGAACCGCGACGAGAAAGCAGGCGAGCGCGGCGCAAAGAGCGACGGTGATCCAGCGCAGGGGGTGGACCACGGTGCGGAACGCGCTCAACGCGACTGCGAGAGGAAGAAGGCCGATGAGGACCGCGGAAAAGAGGAGTGCCGCGGATTGGGGAGAAGCAAAGCTGAGGACGCCGAGATAGAGCGTGGTGGCGGTGAGCAGTGCGGCCAGCATGTGACGGCTGGAGCGGTCAGCGCGATAGGGGACGGAGGCCCACATGAAGAGGATGCCGGCCCAGGCGAGGGCGGCCAGGCCGATGAAAGTTGCGAAATTACCCACGAATCCCGGTTCAGGAGAGAAGATAAAGGCGGCGAAATGGAGGGCGATCATCACCCACCCGGTGAGCCAGAGTCCCGAGATGGACGCACTGCTACGCCGTGCGACAGCGGCAAACGCAACTGTCAACAACCCCACCGCTCCGAGGTCAGGGAGTCTACTCCAGTCCACCATCGGCAAATCCACTATAGGAATGAAAACTCAAGTTTCGATCAGCGTACCATACCACTTTTGGAAAAAATGCGTACTTTGGTAACTCAAGAAGGATCGGGAGAGGGCTGATCGAACTGGGAGAGAAGTCTCAACCGCTTGGCGAGAGTTGCACGGAGTCCTGGTCTACAGAAGAAGAACAAGAAGAACGCCGATGACGCGAGTTGACGGCCAGGGAGCTTGCCAGCGCGCTCGACGATCAGGCCGGTCCTCCGCCACGGCTGCGTGGAAGAGGACCGGTGTGGAAAACCGATTCCGTGTTTCCAATCAGAAGCCTTCCTGTGTTTGGTGGCCTGCGAGCCATTTTTGCAGGTTGGGTTCCTGGGCGGAGCGCAGCGCGATGCAGCCGTTGATGCGCTCGACGGCGTGTTTGAGAGACATGCTCGAGGCTGCCACTTTGTGGGTTCCGTAGAAGCTCTGGACGTCGTCGCGTTTGGCGGCGGAGCAGAAGCCGCTGCTCGACTCGACCAGGATTTGTCCCATGCTGGTGGTGAGCTGGGCCTGGACCTTGTCCCAGTTGTTCTTGATGAAGTCCCAGGCGCGGTCGCGGTTTTCGGAAATTTGGAGTTCGATGGCGAGCTGGATGGCGGCATCCTGGTTGCGGACCTTGCCGGAGACAGCGAATTCAAGCGCGCGCTGCTCGAGTTGCGGGTTTTCGAATTCGGCCAGCATACGCAGGGCGGTTTCCTGGAACTCGGGATTTTTCGAGGTTTCAAAGATGCTCTGCAGCTTGTCGAAGAGCTCCGGGCCGCCATTCTGCGCGGCGACGGCCAACGCGGTGGTGCCCAGCGTAGGGTTCACACTTCCCGGATCGCTCAGGTACTGGTCGGCAATTCGCCTGGCGTCGGCGAGGACAGCGGGATCCTTGCCGTAGTAGCCGAGGATGCCGAACAGATGCGCGCGCAGCTCGGTGGTGTTGGGGGACTCGCCGGCAGTAGGCGGGCCAAGTTTGGCGTACTCCGGTGAAAAGGTGCTGCGCACCCACGCGGCGAGCTGATCGCGCTCCTGCGGGGTGGCGGCGACATTGAAGTAGATGGTGCCGATGCTGCTGGTGGCGCTGGAAATCACCTCCGCGTTGGGATCGGCTTTGAGCGCCGTGATCAGGTCGAGGGAATCGCCCACTGGTGCCTGCTCGGAGCGGACGCGGGCCCATTCGTCCCCGGCAAGGCTGATGCGCTCGGGGGGCGTCAGGCCGTTCTCGATATTCGTGACCAGTTGCTTGTACTGCGCGGGCGCATAAGCGCTGCGGTAATAGCCCTTGCCGCGGGCGTTGGCGTAAAACAGCTCCGCCGCGGGAATCTTGAGCGATGTCGTGGACGGTGTCAGGACCTGGCAGTCCTGACCATTGGCCGTTCCGGTCGCGAAGCAAACGGGCAGCGTCCACTTTTCATCGAAACCGGGGTGTTCGCCGGGCGTAAGGAAAAAGCGCTTCTGCGCGATGGAGACGCGCCCGCCGCTCGGCTCTCCGAAGGTGAGAATCGGCTCGCCGGGCTGGATCACCAGCGACTCCATGATCTTGTCGACGGGCTTGTGGCTGGTGGCGGTCTGCGCGTTCCAGAAGTCCTGCGCGGTGGCGTTGCCCCACTCGTGTGCCGTGAGATAGGCGTGCACGCCTTTGCGGAACATCTCCGGACCGAGGTAGTTTTCGACCGTCAGGAGCACGTCGCTGGCCTTGTCGTAGGTGATGCCGTCGAAGAGCTGGTTGATCTCGGCGGGAGTGTTGGCTTCAGGGGCGCGGATGGAGCGGGTGGTGGGCAGCGCATCGAGATTGAGTGCGGCCTGCTCGTCACTCGCCACAATCTGCGGAA
>JAKABE010000163.1 GCA_021801945.1 Acidobacteriota bacterium | reverse complement strand
ACTTTTGGCCGGACATCAGGTTCCGGATGCCTGGAAACAAACCACACGCCGCCATCTGCCTTTCCTAGTGTCGCGACCGCATGGTTCTGTAACCAGGATTTGGGTGCTCTGCCCTCCCGCATCTTTGTCTTTGTGGCTTGGGCAGAGAGCACCGGATTACGAGACCACTTGGTCACTGGACTAGTCGGAGCAGATGGAGAGACATGATCCCAGCTGCTCAGGCCAAGAAGACTCTTCTGATGCAACTGGTCCGGCGCACCTTCAGCATCGCATTTGCAGGGGCCACGGCTGGGTGCTGGTGCCTGTGGTGCGCGCGGTTTTGCCCGCCAGAGCGGAATTGATTATTCTCGAGTGCCACTTCTCCCCAGATTCCTGCCGGTCAAGCGCACGGGCTTCGGGACGTAAAGGTCGGCGCCCTAACGGTGACGGCTCCGGTCATTTATAGGGACGATGGCTGGCCCACCAAGCCTTTCGGCCGCTTCGCTACGAGAAGCATCTGAAGCATCCGAAGACGGAAAGAGCCACCCGGCAACTGGGCGGCTCTCTCCTTAGGGAGAATAGTTCCATGGGTGGCAAACCCAGCAGAACTTTCTTGCCTGCATAGTAGGGGCGGGGGCTGGCAGTGTCAAGGAGAAATGTCATATGAAATAATCTATTTATTTTCAATAGATTATAGTGAAGCCAATGCGTGCGGCAGGCGTTCAATCTTCGTGATCTATTCGCCCACATATCTTCGGCATTTCTGGTTTTTTCAGCGTGTTTCTCTGGGATTATGTCTAGTTTTCCACAGGCACGCGCCTACGTTAACCCTTCGGATGCGGCTCGTGGGCTGGCTTAGCTGTTTCCGGCCAATCTTCCCGCAGATCGAGATGGATGAACTCTTCGTCGTAGACCGAAGAGGCCGGTTTGCCACGCGCCATCCGGTAGAGTGCACGTCCGCCGCCCAGGAAGAACCCCAGAAGGATCGCAGCCAGCGAGCCGATCGCAACCAGCGCGGCGATGCCGAAGAGCAATTTGGCTGTTTTCTGAACCTCGGACTCGCCTCCAGTGGGGATGGCAACCAGGTTGGCTTCGAAGTGAACCAACTCTACGAGGCGGTGGCTTTGGTCGGGGATCGCGTCGCCGCTGACGAGCGCGACCAGCACGGCGCTGCGGCGGACTTCAAGCGAATCCTGATCGGAATCCACGAGCGCCTTGGGCCAGGGCGGCTGGGCTTTGCTGCCTGCTTTCAGGTAGGCGCGAATCTTGGCTTCCTGCGCGGCGGCGATCTGTGGCGTGGGGCAATTGATGATGGTTAACGTGGCCGGGCCGGAGGAGAGCGAATAGCTGGCCGTCACCGTTTCGGCGCCGCGATTGAAGTCCACGAGCTGCGAGGGCAAAACGCCTCCCGCGCCTGCATAACCAGCCGGCCCCTCAGCGTAGTGCATGGTGAGAGGCTCCAGTGAGTCCTGGGGCAAAAAGGCCAGGATGGGCGGGGCGAGGTTGCGGTTTCCGCCGGGAACCGGCAACCGGGCCGCGATGCTGCGCATTTCACCGGCGGTCATCGGACCGATACGAGAAAAAGTCGCGTCTACAACCGTGGTGCCCTTCCAGAAGAGCACGCGGTTGCCCTTCGAGGCGCCTCCCGTGCCGATGTCGGCCCTGGCCCAGCCACTGTCTCTGTAGTAGGTGTAGGCTCCGTAAGCACCGCTAACGTCTTGAAAGCTCAGGGCGCGCATGGTGAGAGTCTCATTCTCGCGCTTGTAGTGGGCTAGCACGCCGCCGGTAAAGCCGTATTCGGCCAGAGCAGCGGCATTGGCCGGATCGGCTTGCTTGGTGCTGGTCAGCTTCTCCATTGACTGCGAGGTGATCCAGCCGTCGAAAACCTGGGGCAATAGGGGTTTCCGGACGGGCGTGACCATCAGATGGGTGACCGACTCGGCCTTGGTATTTGTCCCGGGGCTGGGGGACTTAGCCGGTGCAGTCTGGGCACAGACAGAGATGATCCACCCAGCCAGTACCAGCGAACCAACAATCATCGAAATCCGGCGCATCAACGGGCTCCGCCTTTAGGGTACACGCTGGCGCGCGGACTTGCCTGGCTCCTGCCGGTTGCTTTCATGCAGGAAGGCAATCTGAAAATTCACGGCGTTATCTGGGCGCGGGCATGAGTGGCACTTCGAGGTGAGACTCGTGCCCTGGCCCGGAATCGATGGTGATGGTCTCCGCCTTGTAGTTCCTGGGCCTGGCGGTCATGATGTTGGGCACGAAGAGCTGCGGGTTACGGTCGTAGAGCGGGAACCAGGTGCTCTGAATCTCGACCATCACCGTGTGGCCCGCCTTGAAGACGTGGTCGACGTCGTGCAAGGAAAACCTGTACTCGTAGACCTTGCCGGGCACCAGGGCCGTGGGATGATCGAAGCCGGAAAGATAGCGTCCGCGGAAGATCTCGGCGTTGGTCATCAACTGATAGCCGCGCATCTTCGGGTTGGGATCGTTCTCGGGGTACTCGTCGATGAGCTTGACCACCATGTCGTTGTCCGAGCCGGTGGTTGCGGCGTAGATGTCGGCGACCACGTTGCCGGTCAGGGTCAGGTTCTTCTTGAGCACGGGCAGCTTCCATACCGCTACATCGTTGCGGCCGGTGACAAAGCGCTGGTCCTCAGTGAGCCAGTTGTACCACTGCGAACCGGGGCCGTAAGTGGGCTGGATGGGGCGGTGACGGTAGGGAACCGGATCGGCAGGGTTGCTCACATAGCTGACTCGCATCTGCTCGACCGGAGCCTTCCAACTCAGACGGCCGTCGCCGAGGAGATAGAGGCTGGTGGGCCGGGACGAGCGCGGAGGAAACTGCGCGTAATACTTCCAGGTGTTGGAGCCGGTCTGGAAGCTGGCCGTATTTTTGAGGTCGAAGCCGGGCTGGCCCTTGAGATAGTGCGCAAAGAATTTGGCCTGGATGCGCTGACGGAACTCCGCGCCGATAGGCTGGCCAAAGTTCAGGTTGCCCAGCCGGCTCGACGATGAGGTCCAGTAGCCATGCCGCCACGGTCCCAGCACCAAAAAGACATCCTGTCTGGTGTTGTGCGGTTCCAGTTTGGTGTAGACCTCCTGCGGTCCCCACATATCCTCTTGGTCGTAGTAGCCGCCCACGATCAGCGTGGACACGGTGACCTTGTTCAGGTGGTACTCCACGCCGCGCGAACGCCACACGCTGTCGTAGGCGGGATGGCTGAGGAAGAGCTTCCATGTAGGCAGCACTCCGGCGCCGGAGTGTTTCACGTCCTGGAGGAATGAGCCGCGCTTGAGGAAGTAGTCGTAGCCGTCTACCGGTTGGCCATCCTTGTTCTTCCCGTAGCTGTCGCTGGTGAAGCGCTTGCTGCGCTCCATGTCCATTACATAGTCATAGCCGTAGCTCTGGCGGAAGGCTCCGTTATGGAAGAAATCGTCGCCGCGCCAAACGTCGATCATAGGGGCCTGCGGGGAGATGGCCTTGACGGCGGGGTTGGGGTCAATACCTGCCATCACGGTGAGGAAGCCTGGATAACTAATACCCAGCACGCCGACACGGCCGTTGTTGCCGGGGATGTGCTTCACCAGCCAGGCCACGGTGTCATAGGCGTCGGTGCTTTCGTCGACGGCTTTAGGATTACTGTGGTTGGCGAGCGGCCGCATCATCACAAACTTACCCTGGCTCTTGTAGCGGCCGCGGATATCCTCGGCCACGTAGATGTACCCGGCGCGAGCGAGGTACGGATGTTGGGCGAAGAAGGAGGCGCGCGTGGTTCCCTCCGCGCCGTAGGGCGTGCGCGTGAGAAGAATAGGCAGCGGGGTTGTGATGTCGGCCGGCTTGAGGATGACGGCGTGGAGCTTGACGCCGTCGCGCATGGGAATCATCACGCTGGTGCGCACGTAGTCGTGGAAGATGTGATGGACGGGCGGACCGGAGCGCTGGTAGACGGCCCGGAGATCGTCGGAGAAGACGACGCTAGCGCCGCGGCCGGACGCGCCGCGCGTAAAACGGAGCGTAACATCTGTGTCGGGGACTGAGAATTCGTTGGCGGAGACGGCATTCAGTTCCATGGGGACCGTCCGCTCCGACTCGACGGTGAGGGCACCGTCCTTGACGTAGAAGCTAAACGGTGAGTAAGGGTGGACGGGATCGGTGTACTGGCCGGAGAGGGCTTTGATCCGGACGGAGGCCACTGCCTGGGAATTCTTGGCAGCCTGTGGTTGCGCCGTCTTGGCAGCGGCAAGCGCCGGAGGAAGCAGCGCAAGGCAGGATGCCGCCAACGCGGTGCGGAAAGAAATCAAATCCAAAGCCCCCTCATCGTGTCAGAATTGTGACTGTTCGAAAACAAAATTCGCGCTTATTGAAAAAAGGACTCAAAGACACTTCCGTTTCGCGCCGCTCACTGCGGCGAACGACGCGAAACGCAGAACGCTCCCCTATGCATTAATTAATGATGCACATGCCCGTGATAATGTGCGCCTTCGTGGCTACTAGGCATCTCTTTGGGTGGAGTCACGCAACCGTCCAACTCCTTGCAGCCGACGTGCTCGAACTGGATGGTGGTGTGCCCGATTTTGAAGTTGCCGCGCAACAGTTGGTTGAGCTTGGCCAGGATGCGTGCGCTTTCTGACGGCGGAATATCGTCAATTGTCACATGACAGGCCAAGGCGCTCGTGTGTGAGCCCAGTGACCATACGTGCAGATCGTGCACATTGACCACGCCCTCTACGGCTTCCATGCCAGAGCGGATCTGCGGCAGCGAAATGTCGCGCGGCGCGCCTTCAAGGAGAATATTGAGTGTTTCGCGCACGATTCCCTGGCTGGACCAGAAGATGAAAGCGGCGATGAGCAGCGAAAGAACTGGATCGATCCAACTCTGGCCGGTGTATAAGATCCCCGCACCACCTGCAATAACCGCTGCGGTCGAAAGCGTGTCGCCAGCCATATGCAGGAAAGCCGAGCGCAGATTCACGTCGTGGGCCACACCCCACAGCAGCGCGGCGATGACGCCGTTCATCATCACTCCTGCCGCGGCGACGATCATCATCAATTGCGGCTCCACGGCCACGGGATGCGAAAGCCGTCGCACGGCCTCCACAAAGATCCAGAGAGCGATCAGGATCAGCGCGGCGGCGTTGATGAAGGCAGCCAGCACGCCGGCCCGCTGGTACCCGAAGGTTTTGGTGTTGTCAGCCGGACGCGACTGGAAGTACACGGCCGCAAAGCTGAGGAGGAGGGCAAGAAAATCAGAGGCGTTGTGGCCGGACTCAGAGAGCAGGGCCAGGGAGCGGGCGCGCAAACCTGCGATCAAAGTGACGACGATATAGACGAGCGTCGCAGAAAGCGAGATGCACAACACGAACTTCGTTTTTTGCTCGCTCGGGCCGGAAGCGGCCGCGTGGACGTGCATAAGGTAAGTGTAACCGGGGATGGGTACGGAGTGCCAAGTCTTTGCGGAGCCGACAAAGTCGCATTTCTTGGCGAGCGTTCTTAGAGCCTGTTTCATAAAAGGGTTCGGTCTCAATTCAGGTACTTCCCGCGGCGCGGTTGAGTCTGGGTCACTGGAGGGTGAGCATTCGTCGATTCGCATTGTGGATAGATGCGCAGTGGGCTTTGATCGGGCCGCGGTCGCCTGAGCCCAGGCTGCGTCGGGATAATTGAGGCCAGCCTTGGGCTTCGAACTGGGACTGTCTGGAAGGCATTCTATGGGCACTTCGGACGGGAGCAGCGTGGCGGTTTCTCCCCAACAAGCACCCTCTCCGTCGACTTGCTGGCGACGGTTGAAGCAGTACGCGGAGCAGGAAGTTTGGCTCGATGCCTCGCGTACGGCCAAAAAATTCCTTCCCGGTAGCAACTGCAAGACAAAGCAATCTGGCAAGTGTGCTCTTGCCAACCTTTGGCTTTGCGACCAGCGCAGAAACCGTGCCGCGCACAAGCAACCCGTCTACCAGATAAATGGGGCGGAACTTCCGGTTTTGCGAGCAAGTCGCCCAACCGCTCAAGCCGGAAGCCGTTCGCTCGCCCTTCATCCGCCGCGTTGGGATGCCGCGCGGGAATGTCGTGCGCAATGGCCTTGACCTTTTCTTCTGGTAGCGGCCGGTTAAACTGCGCGTTCTCTTTGAGCAAAGGCGCCTCAATCGCCTCTGGTGTCATGCCCCGCTTGTGCATGGACCCTGTAAGCGAAACAAGGCGATTCGTGCGCCCGCCCTTGCCGATTGGTTGACTCGCCACAGCGCCCGCCGCTGGTGCGCTTTGCCGGTCCTGTGCGCCCTCCTGCGAATGGTTGAGGATGAGGGCCAGCAACCAGGCCAGACACGGCGGAATGGACAGAGAATCGTCTCAGTAGTGGTAGGCATGGCCGCTCGGATGAACGCTGGGGGGAATGACAATGTAGGAATCGCGCCCGCGAATGTCGATCCCCTCACAGGGGCGCTTTGTGGCGGGGCGAACTCCCGCACCATCCGGCCATGCGTAGATGAGCGCACACCCCCGCGCAGATCGCCGGAAGGGTCGCGCGTACAGCGTCCGGTGGCCACGGCGTTGCGGAGGACCTGACTGCAACCTCCCAGCGCCCGATGTGCGGTTTCGAGCGCACCCCCGGCCTTCAATGCGCCGCAACACGGCCAGCAACTCCTGCGCGGTCACGTCGGCAATGGGTTTGCCGCCCAGCCAGGGGAAAACGTCGCGCTAAAATCTGCGGAGAACGCGCCGCTGGTGCTGCTCTACCCATTGCGGGGAAAACTTCTCAATCCACTCCCGCGCCACGGCCTCAAAGCTGTTGGCCGCCCGGTCCTGCCTTGCCGTTTTCTGGCTCTTGCGCTCTTCGCCGGAGTCTGTGCCTTCGGCCAGCAGCTTGCGGGCTTCATCGCGCCGGTTGCGGGCATCCTTCAAGCCAACGTCAGGGTAGACGCCTAGGGAGAGCAGCTTTTCCTTGCCGTCAAACCGGAAGCGAAAGCGCCACCACTTACCCCCGGCAGGGGTAACAAGCAGAAGAAGGCCACGCTCATCAAAGAGCTTGGCTGGCTTTGAGCCGGGCTTGGCGTTGCGGATGGAAATGTCAGTCAGGGGCATGGGGTAACTCCAAAGCCAGAATCTGCGGTAGTGGGGTAGCTGCCTTAGCACAGTGACTACTACCTGTTGTGTTTTTGTGTAGGCAGGACTGCTCTTGAGGGTCGGTAACGCGTAGGTTTCGTGACCACGGCGTTCTCCAGTAACCGATA
>JAKABE010000162.1 GCA_021801945.1 Acidobacteriota bacterium | reverse complement strand
AGAAGAAATCTGAGTTGCTTTGCCTGTTTCTCTTCACCCCGCGGAATAACAGCTAAGAAAGAACTCCGTCGGACGAGGACGTACATACGGAGAAACCAACATGGAAGTGCGCGTGCAATTGAAAATTTGCGAGGGGTGCGGTTGTCTTTGGTACCGCGCCCACAGCCAAGGAAATGTGTATTGCAAGGAGTGTGAGACAAAGCTGAAGAACTTTCCATCGCCGGAGACGCGAAAACGGCGCGGACGACCTTCCCGCAAGATACTGGCCAAGGTTTGGGCAGTGGCTGAAGCCGTGGGAGGTGCGCAATGAGCGCGGCACTGCAAGTGGCGATGATTTGGGGAGCAAGCGACGCACCAGCTGCCTGGCAGGAAGAACAGAGGGCATGGAAAGAAAAGCCGGCGGCACAGCCTGAAAGAAGAACGGCGGCGCAGACCGCCAGACCGCCTGCCAGCCTGGCCTTCTACAGGAAGCATACGGAGAGCCTGCTGCGGCGGTATCTGTACGCTTCAATGCAGGTGGGCAGGGCGCCGTCAATCCTGCGCGATCCGGTGGGGCGGGGATGGGCCTCGAGCCGGCCGATCCGCACGTTTGAGGATGCGGTCATCTTTGTTCTCGACGTGGAAAAGTGCCTGAACCGGCTGGGGAGTCTGGATCGCGAGATGTTGAGCCGAATCGTGCTCCAGGAATACACGCAGGCCGAGGCCGCCACGCTGCTGGGAATGAGCGTACGGACGATCTCGTACAAATTCCCGCAGGCTATGGACCGGTTGACAGAAATGCTGCTGGAAACGGGCCTTTTGATCCTACCGTCCTGAAGCGGGCAAACTCGCGGGCAGCGAAGAGGGCCGGATCCGCTGCCCTTCCTTGCCCGCGAAACTCCCGATAGCCGCCATCCATCGAGCGATCTGCCCCTCAATCGCTTAATAGATTCCTGCCTGAGAATTGAACCGGGAGCGGCTTAGGTTGTACATCGTAACAAACAATCAATGAATGTACCGATAGGATTGTACTCACTGCCGGAATTTCTTGCGTCCGGCAATCGGTCTTCGCAGAGAGGATCGTGGACTTTGCGGGATTTTCTGCTATGGTGGACGGGCAAGCCAATCATCGCGGAGCGGACGCCGGCGGGGCGGATTCGCCCCAAGGGGAAGCATCATGAATCGACTACGCTGTTTTGCAGCTTGCCTCCTGCTGCTGGTCCCGGCTGCCTGGGCCGCGCAGTCGCCGGCTCCCACCACAGCCGCCGAAGCCCCCACACGCGACACCAGCTATATCGATGCCCAGGGCACGGTGCACGTGACGCGGGTTGTGCCGTTGCCGGCCACCGTCAGTCCGCAGGCGCGGACATTTCTGGCCCGCCCCGTGCCTGATGAAGGCCCGCCGCAGACCCTGGCCGAACGGCGCGCTCATCTGGATGCATGGCAGGCGGGCGAACGCGTAGCCTGGAGCAGGCTCTGCCCGAACCAGATTGTCGAAAGCAAGATCGGCGGCATTCCGGTGCGCATTGTGACCCCCGACGATATGCCCGCGGCCAACCAGGACAAGGTGCTCATCAACCTGCACGGCGGCGGATTCAACGCCGATTCCGGATCCTATACCGAAACCATTCCGATCGCGGGCTACACCAAGATTAAGGTCGTCGCCGTGATGTACCGGCTGGCGCCCGAGCATCCTTTTCCCGCCGCCGTGGACGACTCCGTTGCCGTATATAAGGCGCTGCTCAAGACCTACAAGCCAGACCATATGGTGATCTATGGGACATCGGCCGGAGCCATCCTGACCGGGGAAGTGGCCGTGCGCCTGAAGCAACTGGGTCTGCCCATGCCGGCGGCGATGGGCATCTTCAGCGGTCTGGGCGACTTTGCGCGCCCCGGTGACACGGAATCGATCTTTTCCCTCAACGGTCTCTCGGGACACCTGGAACCGGCGGGCTCCGGTCCTCACGATCCCTTTTACATCGGCAAGACCGATCCCAGGAATCCTGTCCTCTCGCCGGTCTATGCCGACCTGCGCGGACTGCCTCCCACGCTCTTTGTTTCAGCGACGCGCGACATGCTGCTGAGCGGTACGGTGAACCTGGAGCGGGCCTATCTGCACGCCGGGGTGGATGCTCACCTGATCGTTTTCGACGGCCTTCCCCATGCTTTCTGGTATAACCCCCAGTTGCCCGAATCGATCGAGGCCAATCACTTCATGGCGGGCTTCTTCTTGAAGCACCTGGCAAAATAGGCACCGCCCCATACGGAAGAATCTGTTCGCGAGGAATCGCTTTTTTAGTTAAACTGCTTGTCAGCAATCCAAACAAGCATGGCCTGATCCTCGGGCGGCTCGAGCCACCCTGGGCGACTTGGCGCGGCTAGGAGCGAACAGGTGACCGACAGATCCACCAATGCCCTCGAGCGTTCGCCGCTTGTGGTTGCGCTGGACCTGGCGCTTCTTCACGCCTGCACCTTTCTTGTGATGGTCTTGGTGGGCCCTCCCATGCGGGCTGGTGATCTGCGGGTTTATGAGCACACCTTCCTGCTCCTTTCGGTTGCCGCGATGGTCAGCTTCTCGATCTGCGGGCTCTACCGGAGGTGGTCCAGACGTCCGCTCCCAAACCTGGTCTCCGCCTTGTTCTTGGGCGAGTGCCTCTATGCCACCGCATGGATGTCGCTGGGCGGCTGGGACCCGCGATGGGCCATGACGCGCGGCATCATTGCCGACGCGGCGGGGTTGCAACTTCTCTGCCTCGCTGGCGAGCGAATCCTCATCCGGAGAATTGTGCTCCGCGGTGAAGTACCGCAGAACGGAGTGATCGTAGCCGAAGACGAAGAGGCTGGCCAGGCTGTCCGCCAGAAGCTCGCTGTAATCCCTGGGCCCTGGCTTTCCCTCAGCGCGTGCCTGAGCGCAGAGCAATTCGTGCGGCTCCCCGACCAAGAAATTCCGTGGGACACTGTGCTGGTGGCGCACGATGTGCAACAGAAAGCGGAGATCGTCCGCCGGGCATCGCAGTTGAAAAAGTCGGTGTACGTCGTTCCGGGGATTCTCGAACTGTGGATGGCCGGCGCCCATCCCATCCAAATCGACGATATGCTCATGTTGCGGTTGGGGCCGCCCCATCTCAGACCGGGACAAAGGTCTATTAAGCGGCTTGCCGACGTGGCCGGATCGTTGTGCCTGTTGGCGCTGACTGCTCCCATCGTCCTCGTGGCGTTTGTGCTCATCCGCCTCACGTCACCGGGACCGGCGCTCTTCCGGCAGACGCGTGTCGGCGCCGACGGAAAGGAATACACGTTATACAAGCTTCGAACCATGATCCTGGGTGCGGAGCAGCATACCGGGCCGGTTCTGGCGTCTCGGAAGGATCCCAGGGTAACCGGCATCGGCCGTTTTCTGCGCGCCATCCGCGCCGACGAGTTGCCGCAGTTGTGGAATGTGCTGTTGGGGGAAATGAGCTTGGTCGGGCCCCGCCCGGAACGTCCTTGTTTCGTTCGCCTCTTGAAGGATGAACTCCCCGGTTATGAATTCCGTCTGGCGGTGAAGCCCGGAATCACGGGTCTGGCACAGATCCGCGGCAGGTATTCGACCGCGCCTGAACTCAAACTGCGCTTCGATCTCTTGTACATCTACAACTATTCCCTCTTCATGGACATGCGCATTCTGCTCGAAACGATCCTCACCGTGTTCCAAACGGACCAGACCGAAGGGCTCGAGGGGGATACGGGTTGGAGCGCCCTGACGAGCCAGACAAACGCATTTTCACGGAAGTGACGCCCACAGAGGAGGCGGGGCGGGTTTAGCACGTCTTTCGCGAAGACGTAGACTGCCGGTCCATTCCTGGCCGGCCATAAGCACCCAAAACTCCGCTTCCTGGCCGGCTCGAACCCGGATCTCCCACCCCGCGTTCGCTCTACAGCCGCAGAAGAGATGCTCTAAATGCCTATATTCCCTGATGTGCCGTTGGGGATCAACCGCGGACTGCTCAAGCTGGCCGTAATCTGATGGAAGATCGAAGTGAGCGAGGTGATGCTCTGGTTGTCGGGCGCCGTGGCCAAGCAACCGTGGGCATTATCAGAGTAGAAGTTGATGGGCGCTGACTCCATGGCCGCCATCGCCTGGCAGGCCTGCATTCCCGCAGCCCACGAGCCTCCGCCTGTCGTCACCGTTGTGCTATACCTCTCATCCGTTTCGCAGCTTTCTGAAGTCTCCGTACCGTAGCCGATCGAGTACACCTGCGTGCCGGCATTGGCCGCGGTCTGGGTGGCCAATGCCGCCTGTCCGCACTCCCCAACGGCAGAGGGATAAGCAGGATTGGTCGGATTATTCCCGTCGATTCCGTTCAGGCTGTGCGTCGATGAGGGTTGTAGGCAGGAGCTGCTTTGGCCCCAGCCACAATGGGTCGCCGTCGCATCGCCGTCGCTGAGGATGATCATGGCATTTCGCGAACCCGGATTGGCCGCCTGCTGCGCGGCAAGATCCGCCTGTGCCTGGTAGATCACTTGCGCATAGTAGGTGCCACCCCCCACCCGCACGCCTCCGCAACCGCTGCCTGGGTAGGCGGTCGCTCCGGGCCTTCTGAGAAAATAAAGAAATGAAGCCTCGCAAGCCATCTTTAGCGATGAGGAATGAGGCTCCAGTGTGTCATCCGCTATGCGCCGTGTCGCATTGATCTATAATCCCGCTTCCGGCCAGTACTCCGCGCGGCGAAAGGTGGCCATTCAGGAGGCCGTCGCTGTCTTGCGCGAAGGCGGAGCGGTGGCCGACGCCTTCGAAACCAGCACGCCCGGCAGCGGTGCGGTCCTTGCCGCCGACGCCGTGCGGCAAGGCTGCGATACAGTCCTGGCCTGCGGTGGCGACGGCACCGTGAATGAAGTCCTTCAGAGCCTGACAGGTACGGAGGTGGCCCTGGGAGTGGTGCCCCTGGGCACAGCCAATGCCTTGGCTACCAATCTCGGTCTTGTCGGGCCGCCGGCCAAGGTGGCACGTCACCTCCTCGAGGCGGTTCCCGTGCGCGTTCCCGTGGGCCGCGTCCACTTCCAGGACCAGACGGGAAACCGCGCTTCCCGTTACTTCACTGTGGCAGCGGGAGTCGGAGTGGATGCACTCCTGATGTCCCAGCTCGATGCCGGCCTCAAGCGGCGCTTCGGCTACATTGTCTATCTCGTTGAGGCCTTCCGGATCTGGGCCACGGCCTCGTTTCCTCTTTTCCAGGCCACGTTTCCCGGCAACGCAAGCGGTCCGCCACGCGTGGCTGAACTCTCCCAACTGCTCGTCGTCCGCGTGCACTCATTTGGCGGCGTCCTGCGTGAACTTGCCCCCGGCGCCACTCTCCACGACGACTCCCTCCGCCTGCTCGCGTTCCGAACCCGCAGTCGTTTTCGTTACTTGAAGTTCCTCCTCGCCGTGACGGTCGGGCGGCACTCCTTCTCGCACGACATCGAGCTCGTAGATACGCCATGGGTCGAGTGCCGTCCCTGCGACGGCTCAAAGCTCTCAATTCTGGTGGAGGTGGATGGAGAGTTCCTCGGCTCCTTGCCGGTCAGGATCGAGATGGTCCCCGATGCCCTCACGCTCCTGATGGCCCCCCACGCGCAGCCGTGATTCCCCGGCCCCCCCCCGCGCCTGCCATTGGGAGCAACGTCCGCGAACCATCTCCTGGCATCGCCTTCGCAAAGCCTGGAACAGAAAGCCGTCTCCTGCCGGCCCATGGTGATCGCACTTACCAATCTTTACCCCAAATCACAAACACGTGTGACCATCATCACAATGATCGCGTCACAGAGGCCTAAGTGTTTTTGTCCCTTGTACTAAGCATCTATCTCCCCTGAATCTCTTCTGCCCGCCGCGATGCAGAAGCATTACCTGCCGCACCCTCTTCGATTGACACGCGTTCTCGCCGTGGGTATACGGTACGTAAGCAATCAGTGCGGATGAGATGAGCTATGTGTCTTGCTCTGCGGCCGGAGCTCGCGGCCATGTTCCAACACCCGGCTTAGGTCAAATCCACAGATTGATTGCCCTGAGGAAGGTGTCCCATGAATCTATCGCGCAGGAATTTCGTCCAAATGGCCGGAACTGGTCTCCTGCTTCAGTCTCAGTTGCCGCAGCTTTTGCACGCCCAGGCTGCTCCCGCGGTCGAGGTGCCGACGTCCCCCGCCGCTGCACGCTCCAAGGTTGCGCTGATTCACGGGGACGACCGCCGCAAGAACGTCTATCAGGCCTTGCTGGCAATCGACGATCAGATCCGGCCCGGTCTGCGCCGCAAGAAGTATGTGCTCATCAAGCCCAACAACGTATCCACGCAAAACCAACTCGCCGCCACCAATGTCGACGCCCTGAATGGCATCCTCGACTATCTGGAGCCCCGTTTCCGCGGTCCGGTGGTGATTGCCGAATCCTCCGCGGGAGACACGCTGGAGGGCTTTTCTAACTTCAAGTACAACGAGTTGTCCGCCCAGCGCCGCTCCCAGAAGATCAGCCTCGTGGATCTGAACCGCGAGGGGAAATACGAGCTGAACTCCATCGTCGATCCCAATCTCCACATGGTTCCCGTGCGCCTTGCCGCGCGCCTGCTCGATCCCGATGCGTACATCATTAGCAGCGCCATGCTCAAGACCCACAACATCGTCGTCGCCACCATGTCGGTTAAAAACATGGCCATGGGCGCTCCCCTGCACAGTGTGCCCGGTGAATCCCGCTGGAGTGACAAGCCAAGGGTTCACCCCAACGTACGCGACGGCAACTGCAACATGCTGCTCAACGCGCAGAAGCTGCAGCCCAACTGGGGCGTCGCTGTCATCGATGGCTTTGAAGGAATGGAAGGAAACGGTCCCATCCAGGGCACGCCGGTGCCTTCGCACATCGCTATCGCCTCCACGGACTTCGTCGCGGCCGACCGCGTGGGCCTCGAGGCCATGACCATTGACCCCGCTTGGGTCGGTTATTTGAACTTCGCCAGCCAACTCGGCCTTGGCCAGTACGACCTCGCCAAGATCGACCTTGTTGGTGGAACCACGCTTACCGCGGCACAGAGAAAGTACAAGCTCGCCGACTCCATTCAGCGCCAATTGCAGTGGCGAGGACCACTCCCCGAGCTGCCGCAGAATTTGAGCAGTCTGGACCTGCCTCACGACTTGACCATCGGATAGTGAACGCGGCCGAGCCGGGGGCCCAGGAAGCAATTTGCGCCACCCATGCTTCCGGGCTTGCAGGCAGCATCAGCCGCCCGAAGCTCGCCG
>JAKABE010000161.1 GCA_021801945.1 Acidobacteriota bacterium | reverse complement strand
GGCGGTGCCTATGGCAGTACTGGGCGCTTTGGGTCTGGTTTCTCTTCGCGGTCTCTCGAACGATGTCTACTGCCAGATCGGCTTGGTGATGTTGATCGGCCTCGCGGCAAAGAACTCCATCCTCATCGTGGAGTTCGCCGAGCAGTTGCGGCGCAAAGGCCGTTCCATCTCTGAGGCCGCCATCGAAGCC
The DNA here is from genome assembly GCA_021801945.1 of Acidobacteriota bacterium. The sequence goes on along the minus strand of JAKABE010000161.1, from coordinate 7,078 downwards.
GCGGAATTGCGCCTGCGGCCCATCCTCATGACCTCCTTTGCCTTCATTCTCGGAGTGCTGCCCCTGGCCTTCGCCACCGGCGTTGGCTCGCTCGGGCGCCGCTCCGTCGGCACCACAATCGTGGGCGGCATGTTGCTCTCCACGGTGCTCAACCTGATCTTTATCCCCGTGCTTTACGTGATCTTGAGCCGCCTGCTCCAGCGCCGCGATCCAGCGCTGGCGGCTCCGGCCGAAGTCTAGGCCATCTCTCCACAAGGCCTGGACTACCGGTCCATTCCGGCCAGGCGATCTGCACCTGTCGCGCCATCCATGACGGAGCCTCTGGAAAGACGCGGATACGCGCTCACCCGAGCCGCCGGCTATCCAGTACCGATCAGCGCCTCTCCCGGTGCGCGATCACATCGTCCTTGATGTGGCTATAGACCTCGCTCGTGACCAGGCCCCGTTTCAGTAGGTCTCGCTTGCTGTGGTACGGCCGAGAGTGCACAATCCGCTTCGCCAGGCTACGTGTCATGCCCGGAACCTTCATCAGAGCCTCGATGCTGGCGTGGTTGATGTCCACGCGCGCCTCCGGTGGGGGAATCCCCTTGGCCGTGCGCCCCGCCTCTTGCCCGGCTGCTCCGGGTTCCTTTTCCCGATGCGCGATCACCCCCCCCTCAATGCGGTCGTAGACCTCGCTGGGAAGCACTCCCCGCTGAACCAGATCCGATTTGGCGTGATAAGGCCTGAAGCGCACAATGCGGCCCGCCCAACTGCGCGTCATGCCTGGAACCTTCATCAAGCTCTCCACGCTGGCGTGGTTAATGTCCACGCTCGCCTCCGAAGAGGAAATCGTCTGCGCGCCCCGCGCGGGCTCCGGCCCGGATGCCCGCATGGGCGGCGGGCCGCCGAGCATCAGCCCTAGCGCCCAAGCTCCCAGCACCCCGTACATTGCCCCGCTTCGCACCGCTCCGTCCTCCACCTTCGACTGCTCTGGCTCAAGCCCCGCCCCATCCGAAATCCCTGCTTCCATCGGAGGGATAACCCGCAACAATTGCTGGAAACTACATGAATCCTAATACGCGAACCCATGCGCGCGCCCAAGCCAACGATGCTCATAACGGTCTGACAATTGAGAAGATAACCGCGCCAGCCCCGCATTCGAGATCCTGCGGGAAGCCGCCCGGTCGACCGGATCCGCGCGCCATCGGCTGCTTCTCACTCTGCACAGCGGAATCACCGGACGCACAACCACCGGCATCCGGTTAGGCGGACGAAAGATCCCTCCCGCCAGGCCCTCGCGCCCTGCCGCAAGCGCCCCCAGAACCGCCTCCGCTCACTCCAGATCCACCCCGAACACTGGCACGCCCTGATCCAGTTTGTAGACCATGGCCCCGGCCCGGTAAGCATAGTCCGAGCTGGCAAAATGGGCCTTCAACCAGGCGTCCAGCGTGCGGGCTTGCTCGTGGGCCTCATCGCTCTGCTTCTTGTCTCCGTTGGCGGCATACATATCCGTAAGCACCGCCATGCGGTAGACAGCCTCGTAGACAGCGTGCGCCGTGCGCGGCCCATCCGGATACTGCTCGGCGTAGCGCTCGTAGAGCTGCGCCTCTTTTGCCGGGCACTTCACCGAGCTCTGCCAATCTCCGCAGAGTTTGTCGCCGATCAGGTCGTAAGCCGCAAGTGCGGCCCAGCGGGTGCGCGGATAGAGCTTGATCACCTTCTTCAGCGGGCCTTCATTCATCTCCTGGCGAAAAAAGTCGTCCTTCTCTGAGGACGAGCGCAACGAGGCGTTGTCGGCCATGTCAATCTGCCACTGAATATCGGCGGCCCGCCACCGCGCTTCGGCTGCCAGCGGCGAGTTCGGAAACATCTCGTAGAGCCGGGTGTAGAGCAGGCGCGCGGCCTGCGCCGCATTGGGCGGACCCTTGGGATCCGCGGCCAGGGCCTCTTCGTTGGCCGCCGCGCCCATCAGAACCTGGTCGCCCCCCGGCGTGGTCTCCTCCACAATGCCCTTGGCCCGCATCCACCCCGACAGCGCCGGCGGGCGATTGTCGCCGCCCACCATCGGCGTATCCCGGTCCTCGTAGTCCCGCTCCCGGTCGGTATTGGCTTCCACATTGAACCAGGGACCGCTCTTGCTCATCACCACCATCTCGCGGCCGATCTGGATCTGGGAAATCTTCTGCGAATTGGTGTCCGGCTGGAGGTAAAGCCAGGTAATGTTCAGAGGAGTAGCGCGAGGACCGGCCAGTTGCACCCCCTGTTGCCGGTTCGGCCCTTGGCCGCGCCCCGGCAGCGCGGCACACGCCAGCGCCAAACCGCACCCCAGGGCCACGGCGACGTGGATTCGGGGCTTCATCACAGCAAAGATCATAGTCCAAACGACGCTATTCCGCCCGTTCGGTAAGCACGCTGGCCAGCAGCGCCGGGTCCACGTTGCCTCCGCTCACCACGGCCACCGCCTTCCGGTAAGCCGGCAGCTCCTCCCCATGGAAGAGCAGCGCCGCCGTGGCGGCAGCCCCGCTCGGCTCCGGAACCAGCCGCGTCGCACTCATAATCGCCCGCATCGCGGCGCGGATCTCGGCCTCGGTTACGGTAACGATGCCGTCTACAAAAACCTGAATATGGGCAAAATTCCGTACACCCACGCTCTGCGTGCGCAAGCCGTCGGCGATGGTCCGGCTGGTCAGCTCCGCCGCCCAGGTCACAATCTTGCCGCTGCGAAAGCTCTCCGCCGTGTCGCCGGCCAGCTCCGGCTCCACCCCGAAGACCTTCACCTTGCGCGCATCCGCCGCCGCCGACTTCACGGCCGTGGCAATGCCGCTCAGCAGCCCGCCACCCGAAACCGGTGACAGCACCAGGTCCACATCCGGCAGCTCTTCAATGATCTCCAGCCCACACGTCCCCTGGCCCGCGATGATCTGTTCGTCGTCGTAAGGCGGAATCATGCTGTAGCCGTGCTCGCGCACCAGTTCCTCGGCCTTGGCCAGCCGCTCGCTCGACGCCACGCCCACATCCACAACCTCCGCGCCCAGCCCCAGGGTCGCGGCACGCTTGATCGCCGGCGCATTCGAGGGCATCACGATCACCGCCTTGGCTCCCACCTGGCGCGCCGCATAGGCCACCGCCTGAGCATGGTTCCCGCTCGAATAGGTGATCACACCGCGCCGGATCTGCTCCCCCGTCAGTTGCAGAATCTTGTTTGCCGCTCCCCGCTGCTTGAAGGCGCCCACCGGCTGCAGGTTCTCCGCCTTCAGCCAGATCTCCCTGGGAAAACCGTAGCCGGAAAGGCCTGGAAACGCCGCACGCACCAGCGGCGTCTTCATCGCCATTGGCGCAATGCGCCCCGCCGCCGCGCGGATGGCCTCCAAAGAAACCAGTTGCCCTGCCTCGGATCTCATGCCGCTCCCCAATCGTCTTCCGCTCGCCGCTCGCCCGCGGCCAGCCCGGCAAGCCGATTCTTCAAAATCCCCGCCGAAGCTCCTGGCCAATACGGCGCAGACCATTCGCCGCGCTATTCATAAGCCAGCGCCTCGATCGCATCCTTGCGCGCCGCTATCCAGGAGGGATACAACGCGCCGCAAACCGCTCCCACCAAGGCAATCGCCGCTCCCCGGAAGATCCAACCCACCGTCAATTCCAGGCCGATGGTCGGAAAAGCCTCTTCAAGAATGGCCCGCACGCCCAATGTGCCTCCAATGCCAAGCAGCACTCCAATCACGGCTAGCACCGAACACTCGCGCAGCACGATACTCACAATCATTGGCTTTGAAGCGCCCAGCGACTTCAGAATTCCAATCTCCCGCGTCCGCTCCAGAACCGCCGTGTACATGGTCTCAAAGATCACCAGGAAACCCACGATCACGGCAATCGCGATCACCACATCCAGAGCCTGATCGAACCCGGGCAAGCGCGAGGGCGTATAGAGGGAGATGAGATCAGCTAGCGTCATCACACGATAGTTTTGCATTCCGGGAGTAGCTTCAATCTCCCGCTCAATCGCTCCAATATTGGCCGGGTTGTCGCTCTTGATGTAAATGATCGAGGCCTTTCCCTCGTCGCCCGTCAATTCTTCCATCGTCGCCAGCGGGATCATCTTGCGCCCGCCTTTGCCGCTCTCCACGATCCCGCAGATGCGAAACTTGTGGCGCAGAATGGTGACCCAATCTCCCACATGATAGCCGTGGTCAGTGCGCGCAAACACGTTATCGATGATCACGTCATACGGCCCTTGAAAGGGGCCTCCAGAAAGAAATACAAAGGGCCGCATCGCGTTGAAACTCTTGTATTCGATGCCGTAAATCGTCTCCACGCCGCCGCTCATGCTGAATTGGGTAAACACCGGCGAGGCAATCGCCACATGCGGCAGTCCGCCTAGATAGTCGGCCAGCTTGACCGGGATCGGCGCTCCACTTACCCCGTTCAAAAAGCTCGAATTGGCCGGCCGCAGCACCAAATCCGCCCCGATGCCGTTGGTGCGGGTCTTTTGGTCGTTGAGCATGCCCATGAAAATGCCCACAATGGATAGAATCATGACCACTTCAATGGCCACCGCGCACACGCTGATAACCGATCGCAGCGGACGATGAAACAAATTGGCGAAGATGAGCTTATTCATTCTTGTGCACTGATCCTGGGCGGAGTGACTCGAAAATCCCCTGCCTCCAGGGTATCAGCTGCGGTTTCTTTGACCCCGCCGCGCCTCCGGTTCAGTACTTGACGCGGCCGCGTGACCGGTTCCAAACTGGGACTGTTAACGGTTGTCTCCCCGGGTCACTTGTATCTTTTTCCCGAGATGTACCTAATTATTAATGCAGAAACCTCGAAAATCCCTTTGACGAGCTTGAAAGCCTGGTTTATCGTGTTGGTGATTTTGTTACGGGCTTTCTACCCGTTTCCGGTCGCAGATGGGGAGTTTTGGTGAAGACCTGCGCATGGAGCGGCTCACCCGCGGGATTGCGCTGGAAGAGATTACGGCGGTTACCAAAATTAGCCAGCGGCACCTGGTCGCGCTGGAGCAGGAGAAGTTTCGCTCTCTTCCCGGCGGCATCTTGAACAAGGGAATTGTCCGCGGTTACGCGTCGGCTTTGGGCCTCGACCAGCAGGATTGGACCGAACGCTTTCTTAAAGCCTATCTCGCCTCCGGCCAGGTGATCGACGACGATCGCAATTGGACAGCCTTTGCCTCCAACGTGGGGAAGGCTCGCATCCTCCGCCACGATGCCGCGGCATTGCGGCTGCGTTGGTTCGGCGCCATCCTGCTCCTGCTGATGGTGGTCACTGCTGCTTTCTTTAGCGTGCGCTATTTCGGCATTCACGCCGGCTGGTGGCCCACCCTGCTACCCAAGGATGCGGTCACGGCCACCTTGCATTCCGCCTGCTCCTCGGCCCACGCGCTCGCGTCCCGCATCCTTTCCCGGCTCGGTAACTGAGCTCCCTCCCGCCCCGGTCCGCTGCAAGCAGTGGCATGGCATTTGAGCGCCTCGCCGATGGGCGTCCTGCCTGCAGTTGCCCCGTCCCGCGTTCTTTAGGACAGGCCCGCCTTGCCCAATGTTGCATCGTCAATCCGTGAAGCGAAGACGTTCGAGCGCCGGCTGCATAAATACCGCTTCAAGAGAGCACGGCTCCAGCCATGCCGCGAAAGCCGCATAGCGGGCGGGCCTTGGCCCTTGAGGGATGTTCCACAGCTCCGCCCAACCCGCAAATCCGCCCAACGATCGATGCGACCCGTCCTTGAACCACTCTCCCGAAGGTCCGGAGCACCGCTTCATTCCTGGCCGGCTGGAACCCGGAGCTGGCGACCCGCGTTCGCTGGACCCCAATGGCAGAGATGCCCTGGCGCCCTTTGGCAAACGCCGTACTGGAGACGCGCCCATCGCAAATCACCGCAGCCTGCTGGGAGCCTGGACGTCTCTTGATCCCGGTGAAGTACACCATTTCCTCAAACGCCGGCGCCTTCGGGAGCCGCATTTCAGATGGCTCAGGACACAGTTGAACCCTGATCGCTCCCCTTCCACTGCGTTTCTTTGCGCGCTTCCGCCCGCCGCGATTAGGATAGTGAGATGCCCCACCGGGTAAAGTGCGGGGTGTAGGTGTGCTTGTGGTGGTTCTCCATCCTCCAATGTGCTTTCGGCAGCTTCTGCGGGCATTTTGACGAGGGTTGCCAGGCTGTTGCCCCTCCGCTCAACGGCGCTTGGAAAGGCGCCTATGCTGATCGCAACAGGGCACGCAGGGCGGGGAGCGATCCTCAACTCTTGCGCGGTGGCCGAGACACGGTTTCGGACGGCTCCCACCCCCACAACCATCGTGGCAAGCCACCAAATTCAACCCCTGCAAGGGGAGGAGTGCGAAGTTGAGCGACCGTTTCTTGTTTACCTCCGAATCCGTCACCGAGGGTCATCCCGATAAGATGGCCGACCAGATCTCCGACGCCATTCTGGACGCCTGTCTGGAGCAGGACCCCTACAGCCGCGTCGCCGCCGAGACCCTTACGGCTACCGGGCTGGTGGTCATCGCCGGCGAGATCACCACCAACGCCTACGTCGATTTCCAGACCCTGGTGCGGGGTGTCGTAGCCTCCATCGGCTACGACAACGCGCTGTATGGCTTCGACTCCAACACCTGTGCGGTGATTTCGAGCATCAACAAACAGTCGGGCGACATCGCGCAAGGCGTGGACACGGGCGGAGCTGGCGACCAGGGCATGATGTTCGGTTACGCGACCAACGAAACACCCGAGCTGATGCCCGCGCCCATCTCGCTGGCCCACAAGCTCACGCGCCAGCTGAGCCTGGTGCGCAAGAGCGGCAAGCTGCCGTACCTGCGCCCCGATGGCAAAAGCCAGGTCACCGTCGAGTACGACGAAAAGGGCAAGCCGGCGCGCATCGATGCCGTGGTGATCAGCACCCAGCATGCCGAGAGCGTCAGCAATGAGGAGTTGCACGCCGACATCCTCAAGCACGTAATCCAGGCCGTGCTCCCGGAGAAGTGGCTGGACGAGCACACCAAGTACCACATCAATCCCACCGGGCGATTCGTCATCGGCGGGCCCGTGGGTGACACCGGCCTTACGGGACGCAAGATCATCGTGGACACC
>JAKABE010000160.1 GCA_021801945.1 Acidobacteriota bacterium | reverse complement strand
ATAGCGCACGCGGGTCGGCAGAGCCGCGTGCCACCCGGCGAAGAGGCGGCGTTCCGGGCGCTTAGCGTCGCTCAAGGCTTTCGGGACAGATGCACTAGCATGTTGCGGATGACCTACGTGTGTACGGCATTCACGCCACCCATGAGATGCTGCGGGATTATGCTATTTACGCAGAATACGAGACAGGCTGGAAGGATATCGAGGGCGCTTCTTGCGCGCCGTCGTCCACCGACAGCAGCGGGGACTCATTTCTGCCCGGCGTTTCCACCTTCCATTCCTTTAACCACAGCACTAGAGTGAGCAAACCCCACAGATGGTACCCCCAGTTCGCTTTGCGATTCCGGTGCTGTTCCATCAGAGCATGTACTGCCGGCCAATCGAAAAGGCCGGTCTCTTCCAGTGCGGTTTGGTTGAGAGTTTCAGAAAGCAGAGGCAGAAGGATTCCTCGGAACCACTCGTGAATGGGGATATCTAGGCCTATTTTGGGGCGTTTCAATATTGCCGGTGGGAGCTTTGGCTTCATCAATTGACGGAGTACTATCTTCGTCTGCATGCCGGAGATCTTGAAACGCTCTGGAAGGCGCGCCGCAAACTCTACGATTCTTTCATCGAGAAAGGGCGGCCGCGACTCGACCGCATGCGCCATACTCATGCGATCGACTTTGTAGAGCAGGGCATCTGGGAGAGAATAGCGCTGGTCGAAAGACAAATACCTCTCGATGGCGCCGCCGGGCCGGATCTGCTGCGATAACACAAAGAGGGGATAGCTATCGGCAAAACGAAAGAAACGCTTCTTTTGTTCTTCGTTGAAGGTTCCGTTCCAGTAGATGTGTGCAGCTTCCGACGACATGAGGGATCCTTCGAGGAACCTCGTCAACTTGTAGTCGAAGCCGATCTTTTCATCGGAAGCTCGCATTCGTTGAGCAAAATACAAAGCAGCCTTCAAGAGGGGGCGCGGCATCCGGGCCGAGATACGACGATATTGGTTGGCCTGATAGGTCAGATAGCCGCCGAATAACTCGTCCGCGCCTTCGCCGGTGAGCACAACGGTTGCCGAGGGTCGAGTCATCCTGGCCAGATACCACACTGGGACGGCGCCCGCGTCAGCTCCGGGTTCGTCCGAGTAGTACGCCATTTGCCGAATCACGTCGGCAAGATCGTCGACGTCGCATAGGTCCAGTTCTGTATGGTTCGTGGCATAGTGATCGCTGATCGACCGAACATGGGTGGCCTCGTCGAACGACTTGCCGCCGAAAGAGATGGAGAACGTACGCAGAGGGGACGAACTGAGTCCTGCCACATAGTGGGTGATGGTAGAGGAGTCGATTCCGCCGCTCAACCAGATTCCGAAGGGAACGTCTGACGGCAACTGCTCTGCGATGGATTGGCGGAGAAGCCAATCCAGTTCTTCCGTGGCCTCTTCCTGCGAGTGTGGAACCTTGCCTTGTGGCCTTGGATGGACGTAGGATTTGATTTCTGTCTTTCCACGTTGCCACTCCAAGAGGTGACCGGGCATGAGTTTGGTGATTCCCTCAATAAGCGTGAACGGGCCGGGTACATAATTGAGGCTCAAAAAGCAGTTCAGCGCATGGAGATCGATCCTCCGCTGAACTCCTGGGTGGGCAAAGATGCCTTTCATCTCTGAGCTAAAAAAAATCTCGCGGGCGTGTATCCGGTAATAGAGGGGCTTGATGCCGATCTGGTCGCGTGCTAGGATCAGGCGCTGCTCGGATTCTGTCCAAAGGGCGGCGGCAAACATGCCTCTGAAGCGGTGGAAACAGTCGGTTCCCCATTGGAGATAGGCATTGAGTACAACCTCGGTGTCGCAGCGGGTGCGGAAGCGGCGTCCGAGTGCTTCCAGTTCCTTGCGCAGTAGGGCATGGTTATAGATTTCACCGTTAAAGACGAGTGTGCAGTCGCCGTCCGCACTGTGCAGCGGCTGATCGCCTCCGTTCAGGTCGACCACGCGCAGTCGGGCCGCCCCCAAACAAACATGACGGGTCTCGAACGCAGCCTGGCAATCCGGCCCTCTGTGCATCAGTCCGTGAAGACACGAAGCCATGACACCGGGTGGAAGGGGCCGGAAAAATTGCGTGTAACCGGCAATTCCGCACATGAAAACAATCCCAATACGTCTGAAATCAATAATTATACGGACGTTAGAGGATTTATGAAGCCGCCCGGCAGCACGGGGCTCAAGCTCATCTACTTCAGTGATTCGATTATACTTCGTACGAAATTAGTTTGCCATTGTTTCCGACGCAAAGCGATAGATGTCGGCCATCGGCTCGGATGCGAGGTGCTCTTCTTGTGCTCGCGTTCGGCTTGGCCCTCGTGATGGGCTCTTCCCGCGCCTTGTCTTTTGAAACCTCATGCACCGCAGACGGAAGCTGGGTTCAGCATTGCTCGTTCAGTTGCGTCCAGCAAGCGGCCATCAGGAGCGATGCGGACATACCTGAGTGAGCGTTCGCCATGATCTTTATCCCATCCTCACGCTGACTGCCCCGGTCGTCTCTCGCATATCGACTGGCGATAGCGTTTTGATTCTGCGCATCGCGGTGTGGGGAACGGCTGCCGGCAATCTCGCACCTTTGTCTCGCGGCTCGACGAATCGCTGGTCGCGCTCGAGATATTTGCCGCATTCTCCGATAGGAGGATTTGTTTTCCCAAGCGGCGGGAACAGAGGATCGATGCCGATGGGTGCTCAGATTTCAGAGGCAAACTCCGGGGGCGCGCATTCACTGAAGGTGTTATAGTGGGCATCCTGCCTGGCTTATGCCACTGCGCCGTGGCGATTTTCGATCGCTGGAACGGTACAGAATCCTCGCAGTTTTTTGCAGGAGCATATTCACCGCATAGAAGGAGATTTAACTCATGCACCGGCGCACCTTTCTGCAAGCATTACCTGCGGCGGCGGCCGCCGCCACCTCCACCATGAGCGCACAGGATGCACACGACGGCCTTCCCAAGATGAAGATCACCCGCGTGCGGGCTTATCGCCCACCCAACCTTAACCCGCTCTTTAACCAAAGCAATATCGTTGTCACCATTGAAACGGACGCCGGGATCACCGGCATCGGCGAAGGCGGGGCGAGTTGTACCCTGCCGCCCGAGGCCGGAAGACTCATCGGCCGCGATCCGCAGTACATCGAGCGGCTTTGGCAGGATATGAACCGCGCATTCTTTTACCCTGCCGGCCGGGAGAGAGAAGACGTGATCGGAGCGCTTGACCTTGCCCTCTGGGACATTCGCGGCAAGACGTTGGGAGTGCCGGTGCACGAGATTCTGGGCGGCATGGTACGGAACTATTGCGAGTGCTATAACACGGCCGGCATTATCCCCGGCATCGGACCCCACTCGACGATTGAGGAGCGTGCCCGAGCGACCATCGAGGCCGGCTATCGCGCCTTCCGCTTCGGAGCCGCTGACCTGCCCCCGAACACCACCTACAACACACGCGAGCGGATCACGGCCTTGCGTGCAGAATGCGCAGCTGCGCGCGCGGGAGTGGGCCCGGACGGCGAGTGGATCGTCGACTTTCATCAGCGCTTCGAGCTTTCTAACGCGATTCGCGGCTGCAACGAGATCGAGGAGTACGCGCCACTCTTCGTCGAAGATCCGGTGCGCGCGGAAGCCTTTCAGCAGGATCTGCCTATCCTGCGCGCCAAAGTGAACGTGCCCCTGGCCGCGGGCGAGGAATGGGGAAACCGCTGGGATTTCAATGTGCTGGTAGAGCATCACGATATCGACTTCGTTCGCTGCACACTGCCGAACGTGGGCGGAATCACGGAGATGATGAAGATTGCGGCCATCTGCGAGACGCACTTTGTGGGCATTGTGCCACATTTTACGGGCCCCATCGCCACCGCGGCCCTGGTCAACAGTCTGGGCACTTTCTCCGGCCCTGTCCTGATGGAGTACAACTTCCAGGGTCGCACGATGCCGCACCTGCCCGTCTGCCTGGATTTCAAGAACGGCAAGCTGTATCCGAATGATCGCCCCGGCCTGGGCGTAGAACTGGACTACAAATATCTGACGCAGATTGCCGAGATTACCGAGCCGGACACGAACCGGGCACAGACATACTTCCGGCCGGACGGCTCGATTACGAACTGGTAGGCGGCAGCTTTCCGGTTTTCATACTCTGCGGCTTTGTGCGAGCGCATTCTGGGCTTGGCGCAAAGCCGCGGTCACGTGCAACACGCGCGTCCCTGTTGGCAATGCTGCGACAGGTTTTCTGCTCAGGAAACTCCAATCCTTCTCTTTCTCGTTACGACACAATCATGAAGGAAGTCCCCTGCGCGCCGATAAGACAAAAGAAAAGAGTCTTCGATTGCTGGGCCGGCAGCGCCATCGCGGCGGATGGCGCGGGCTGGGTTGTGCGCGGAGCAAGAACCCGTCTCCAAGAGGAATGAATGAACGATCGCACGGAACTGCTTGAAAGCGCCCTGAACAGTCTGCCTGAAGGGACGGCTGTTCTTGGTGGGGAGGACGAAGTGATGTTCTGGAATCAGGCCGCAGAGGCCATGACCGGCTTCGCGGCCGAGGAGCTGTTGCGTCGGCCCATTCCCGAGGAGCTGAAGCCCCTGCGGGGAGAAGCGCAACATGGAGATGCTCAACTGTGCGCGGATACACAAGCGGGGCGCAGCGCCCTCGTCCGCGTGCAGCATAAGTTGGGTCACCAAGTATCCTGCATCGCACGGATTCTCATTCTTCGCGATGGCGAGGGCGAACGCATTGGCGCGGCTACGATCTTTCATCCTGCAGAAAGCCTGGATGCGCTGCCCCACGGCGAGACCAACCAAGATCAAGACATCATGGCCAGCCAGAGCGATCTTGAGGAACGGCTCAGAAACGAGTTTGACGATTTCATGCGGGGCGAGGAGCCCTTCGGTGTGCTCTGGATTGGCGTCGATCAGGCTGCCGAGCTGCGCAAGACCCATGGCGCGGGCGCCTGCCAAACAATGCTCGAGAAGGTCCGCCATGCGCTGGCCGTGGGCCTGCGTCCCTCTGAAGAGCTGGGCCGCTGGGGCGATGATGAGTTCCTGGTGATCGCCCACGAGCGCACCCCGCAGATGCTCGACGCCCATGCTCGGGTTTTAGCCGGCCTGGCCCGGACCGCTGATTTCCGCTGGTGGGGCGACCGTATTTTCCTTTCCGTCAGCATCGGCGCCGCTCAGGCCGCGCACGCCGGCGAAACCCTCTCGCAACTTCTCGAATGCGCCCGCGAAGCCATGCAATCGAGCATCCGCTCGGGCGGTAACTGCGTCACTTCCGCGCTAGGGAGACTGACATGTTTGCCATCGTAGGCATTGTTACGGTCTTTATCGCCGTTATCAGCGGCTTCCTTTTGGAGAAGGGTCACATCGCAGTACTGTTTCAGCCAGCCGAGCTGCTTATCATTGCCGGCGCGGCTTCGGGCACGGTGCTGGTGGCCAACCCCATCCGCATTCTCAAAGCCATAGCCACCGCGCTTGCAAGTGCTCTCAAAGGCTCGCCATTCACCAAACAGCGTTATCTGAACACGCTCAAGATGATGTACCGGTTCCTCAATAAGGTGCGTAAAGAGGGATTGCTGTGTGTGGAGATGGACGTTGAGAAGCCGGCGGAGAGCGCGATCTTTAAGGAGTATCCGGAGTTTCTCAGCGACCATCATGCTTTGAGCTTTGTGTGCGACACGCTGCGCACGGCCATTACCGGCGGCGTGGAGCCCTTCGATATGGACCAGATGATGGAACTGGACATGGAGGTGCATCATCACTGCGCCATGCAACCCGCTGATTCGCTGATGACCGTGGCCGATTCGCTGCCCGGCCTAGGCATTGTGGCTGCGGTCCTGGGCGTGGTTATCACCATGGGCGCGCTAGGCGGCCCGCCGGAGGAAATCGGCAAACACGTGGCGGCGGCGCTGGTAGGGACGTTTCTTGGCATCCTGCTCTGCTATGGCGTGGTCGGGCCACTCAGCGCCAATATGCGCAAAATCGCTGAGGAGGAGAACGAGTATCTGCACGTGTTGCGTGTACTGCTGCTCTCGTTTCTGAAGGGCGGCGCGCCCATGATCGCGATTGAGATGGCGCGACGCGCGATTCCCGCTTACGTCCGTCCCACCTTCGACGAGATGGAAAAGGACTGCAAGAACCACGCCGCGCCAGTTGAAGAGGCCGCAGCCTAGCCCCTGCACGCCTATATAAAGGGGAAATGCGAAGTCATGCCCGCCAAACCTCAGCCCATCATCGTTATCAAGAAGAAAGCCACTCACGGCGGTCATCACGGCGGCGCCTGGAAAGTGGCCTATGCTGATTTCGTGACCGCCATGATGGCGCTATTCATCGTCCTCTGGCTGATGGGCTCAAGCGAGAAGGTCAGGCAGTCAGTGGCCGGTTATTTTAACGATCCCAAAGGTACCGCCAAGTTGTTGGGCACCACCATGTCTGGTAACGGCATCCAGGTGACCGAGAGCGACGAGAATAAGCAGCGGCTGCAAGCCTTGAAAGAGAAGCTCGAAAAGGAAATCGACTCCAAGAAGGAACTGCACAAGCTTGCCAGGCAGATAGAGATCACGATTACATCAGAAGGCCTGCGGATCGAGATGCTCGAAGGCAAGAACGGCACTTTTTATCAGAGCGGCAGCGCGCAGGTAAGTGAAAGTGGCAGGAATCTTCTGTCGTTGCTTGCTACAGAGTTGAAGACTCTGCCCAACCAACTGCTCATAGAAGGACACACCGATGCCACTCCCTATTCAAAAGGTGCCGACTACAGCAACTGGGAGCTATCGGCTGACCGCGCCAACGCCGCGCGCCGTCTGCTGCAGCAGGACGGCGTGCGTCCCGATCAGGTGACTCAGGTGCGCGCCTACGCTGACCAGCTTCTACTCGACAAGAAGAATCCCTACGATCCCTCCAACCGAAGGATTACGATTCTGGTGAAGAACGCACCCAACGGCGCGCCACCCATCATCGCTTTACCCAAGAGATTTGCCAGCTCGAATGCGGGCGCGAATCCACCCGCCTCAGCCGCCCAGGCCCAAGCTCCAAGCTCTCTGGCCAAGCCGGCGGCAGGCAAGCCTGCTCCCGCATCTTCGCGCTCCAGCCTCTCCTTCATCGGCAAGGCCGGGGTGTCTTCTTCAAGAAGAGAGAAATAGTCGCCTGGCTTGGCCTGAAGGGGCCATAGTTTAACCTTGTGAATGGATTTTTAGCCATTCTTAGGGAGGTCTTGTTCTTATGGCCATCGTTGCAGGCGTCGATTTCGGCACACTCAGTGTTCGCGTGACTCTTGTTGACAG
>JAKABE010000159.1 GCA_021801945.1 Acidobacteriota bacterium | reverse complement strand
CTTTTCCGTGCTCTTGTAATCGCCTCGCAGTACGAGCGCCCACACCAGCAGGGCGCAAATGGGGACAGAGATGAATTTAGCCAGGTGAAACAGGTGCAAGGAGCCGGCGATGCCGATGAACTCGGTGACCACGTTGGTGTAGTTGACCACCACCAGCAGGACCATCAGGACAAAGGTTAGCCTGAGGCCGAACTCTTCGCGGATCAGGTCGCTCAGACCTTTGCCCGTGACGACCCCCATGCGCGCACACATTTCCTGTACCACGATCAGCGCGATGGTGATGGGAATCATGGTCCAGAGCAGTTTGTAACCGTATTGCGCGCCGGCCTGGGAGTAAGTGAAGATGCCGCCGGAGTCGTTATCGACATTGGCGGTAATGAATCCGGGACCGAGAACAGCCAGAAAGATCAAGATCCGGATTCGCCAGCGCTTCCACATACCCGAGAGGTCCTAAGGAGGATTCATGCAAGGTTCCTCCCTGACCATAACAGGCGAGGCTCAAAGAGGCGAATCCGGCATGCAGACTCGGGCAGGCGCATTGTCTATGGAAGGGGAATCCGGCCGCGAGCCGGCCAACGGCCGCGGGTGTGGGCCGCGCCGGACTACAATAGGCCTTCACGGCCACTGCCCCGGAGGAACCGTCCATGCACCCGCTCGATTTCAAAAAAAGCCTTCCCTCACGCCGCAGGCTGCTCGGCACGTTGGCCTCGGCTACCGGTGTCTCCGCCGCGGCGCTTCTGGGAATGAACGCGCCCGCCGCACTGGCCGCCGCGCCCGCCAGCCCGGAGCCGGCGGCGTCCGAGGAACTCTTCGCGCTGGCCCGCCTGCGCAGCTACAAGAACGAGCGCTCCTCAAGCTGGGACCGCACGGGCGGAAACGAGGACTGGGTCGTTGTCGAACCCGCCCAGGCTTTCACGCTCCTCGATGTCACCGGCGCCGGGGTCATCACCCACCTGTGGTTCACCATCAACTCGACCGACCCTATGCATCTCAAGAACCTCATCCTCCGCGCTTGGTGGGATGGTGAATCTTCGCCCTCCGTCGAGGTCCCCATCGGCGACTTCTTCGGTCTTGGATTGGGCGAATACTTCGTTTACCAGTCGGCGCTGCTGGCCGTGGCGCCCATCAAGGCACTCAATGCCTACTTCCAAATGCCCTTTGCCTCCGCGGCCCGTCTGACACTGACCAACGAAGGGCCGATCCGCACACGCAGCCTCTACTTCGCGGTCGATTATGTCACTCTGCCCACCCTGCCGGACGGCCTGGGCCGCTTCCACGCACAGTATCGCCAGGCCGCTCCCTGCAAGGCGGTCGTCAGCGGCGGTAAGAATCTGAGCGGCCGGGACAACTATGTTTTCTTAGAGGCCGTTGGCAGAGGGCATTTTGTGGGCGTTACCCAAGCTGTCTTGCAGAACCAGAACGGCTGGTTCGGCGAGGGCGACGACATGATCTTTATCGACGGCAGCAGGATGCCTACTATCAACGGCACGGGCACCGAAGACTTCTACAACGGGGCCTGGGACTTTGGCCGCGAGGCCTTCGCCAACCAGCACCAGGGCGCGCCTTACGTCGTGGATGCGGAGCGTATCGGCGGCCGCTATTGCATGTACCGCTGGTTGGTCGAGGGCCCCATCGCCTTCGAGAAGTCGATCCGCGTGACCATTGAGCACGGCACGGCCAACAACCGCTCTGACAACTTTTATTCGACGGCCTACTGGTACCAGACCGAGCCGCACGCGCCGTTTCCCGCGCTGCCCGCCCCGGCAGAGAGAATTCCCAGGGTGTTCGCTGTGGGCGGGCAAGGAGGCGTTGCGCCGGCGCCGGCCGACTGAGAGATTCAGTGGCCGGCTGGAAATCCGGACCACAGACAGACCTTACGCCGGACCGCTGTCACCGGTTGCGCATCAGCCAAAGAGGAGTTTGCGATCCCACCTTGTGCTGTGTCCACGTGGATTCGCAAATAGTCGGAGGCTTTCCACTCCAGAGCGCTTTCACTTCATTGATTGACATTGCAGCTTGGTGCAAGGCGGGCTTTTGCCAAGGCAAAGCCCACTTGCCCGCACAGTTTCTGCAAAGTGCAGAAGCGAAAGCGCCCTAGCCGCAAAAACAAAGAACCGGTATTCCCGCGGGCTCCAGACGGCGCTGCTCATCATTCATTGCCAAATCGCGCAAGCACTGTACTAATCGGATTTCAGGCTCAGATCCTTACCCATCTGCCGCAACTCTTTCTGGTACACCTTCACATCGCGTTCGACAGCTCTTGCCTGCTGAGAAAGATCTGCCGAGCGGACGTCCGAGCCCGACAATTCCTGATCCATCACCTGCAGGCGATTCTGGATGCGCTCATGAATCTCCTGCATGGCCTGATTCCGCTCTTGGACGGCGTTTCTCTGCTCCTCGCTCAGCCCCGCGTTGAGTTGTTCACGATTCTGCTGGAGCGTGCGAAGCTGTTCCTGCAGTTGCTGGTGTTGGCGAACCGCGTCATCCGTACTAAAGCTGCGGCTGTTGGCACTGCGCGCGATGGTCCGCGCCTGCTTCCGGGCCTGATTCATCGTCTGGTCACAGGTGCGTAATTGGTCCCGCTGCTCTGCGGTCGCCTGACTGCGCAGACGATCGCGATCCTGCTGGCTAAGGCGCGTCCGGTCCCGCGTCTGATCGCGAGTTTGATCCAATGTTCCTTGTCTTGCTGACGGACCCGGGCCAGTCATCGTACCCTGACCCTGCCCACGGCCCTGCTGGCCGCCACCTCCACCGCGCCCGCCGCGCTGCGCGAGCACCATGATTGTAGTGAGGGCGAGCA
This sequence comes from Acidobacteriota bacterium, assembly GCA_021801945.1. The sequence goes on along the minus strand of JAKABE010000159.1, from coordinate 4,483 downwards.
TGAGCACCAGTGGTGCCGAAGAGAGCTTCTTCATAGCACATTCCTCCCGGCAAGCCCCGCGCTCGAGAGTTTCGGCCCTGGCGCGCTCCCTCGGTGCCTTCGAAGTCTCGTTCTTCGCGGACGGATGGGGCAACCGGAGGGGTACGGCTTCCGAGCACCCTGCATCTGAAAAGTCTGCGGCGCGGCAGCTTCCCTTGAATTTGCATCATTAGACCGGAGGGGAAGGAAAAGGGAGGGTGATTCGTATCACTAAGACACGATTTTTTGTGTGCGGCGCCCCGCCCGGATCAGTTGGTGACTGCGAGCACAGACTCGGCCACCGCATCGCTCTTCGGACTCTGATCGGGGCTCTGATTCAGGAGGGAAGCAACCACGTCAGCGGCGCCGTAGGACTCCCAGCCCGGCTTGAGGAAACGGGCGATGGTGTTCAGATCGTCGCCGACCGTCACCAGCGCGGGCTCAACCGAGGCGTCCTTGCGCGTCTGCGCCAGCCCGATGTTCGCCAGCAGAGCATTGCAGAGGCATTTGCGTCCGATCGTATCTTCGACTTTGCCGCCTTTGGCGAGGTAGTTTTCCACGGGCTCTGCGGAACAGCGATAGCCGATTTTGCCCTCGCCAGCAGCGTATGGCTCGCGCAGATAACCCAGATCGCATACGCGCTGCCGGTTTTCGTAGATGGTGAAGGCCGAAGAGGTGCCTTCGAGCTGCGCCACCTTAAAAGGAAATCCGGTCGGCGACGCCAAGGGGTCGGTGAAGACCTGGCCCGCGCCTACGATCGCCTTTTCGAGAAGCCGCTTTTTCAAATCGGCACTCAAACCCGATTCGCGGCTGAACGCAAACGCGGTTCCCACCTGCACGCCTGCCGCGCCCTGCTCCAACGCCTCGTGCAGCTTTTCCGCACTGCCATAGCCGCCCGCCAGCCAGAAGGGAACGCCCATCTCGCGCAACTCCGCGAGGTTCACCCGGTCGCGCTCGCCATAGACGGGCTCTCCGGCGGCGCTGAGCTGGAGCTTACCCCTGGGCGGTGCGTTGTGCCCTCCAGCCGTGGGGCTCTCAATGACAAATCCGTCCACACGCCCGTTGGCGCGCCGCAACATGGTTGCGGCCAGGACGTTGGAGGAAACAATAGCCAGGAATTTCGGTCTCTCCAAATCCGGCAGCGGGCCTTCGGCGTACGCAGAGGGATCGAGCAGCATCAGCGTGTCGATGTCCGCCAGCTGTGCCTGGGCCGCGCCGGCGACGGCGAGCCGGTACTCAGCGGGCCGCCTGGCGGCGAACGCATCCAGCACGCCGGGAATATGCAGGGGGATACCCGCGCCCATCAGCACGTAGCCCACGCCGGCTAGCATGGCTCCATAGATAGAGGCCAAGTGCGGCATCTGAACTTTCTCAAGGAAATTAATTCCCACCGGGTTCTTATGGCCTTCGCGCGCCAGAAAGACCTCGACGAAATTGGCCACAATGCAAAGCTCGACGAGCTTGCGCGGATCGCGCTTCTGGTGCATGGGAATGAGCGGATAGGCGGCCTCCGCGGGTCTGCCCCCGGGAATAAAGTACTCCTGCCAGATACGACGAGCCATCTCCTTGAATGGAAAGGCTTCCAGTCCCCTACGCATGTTCCCGTCCTTGTCGCCGTCGGCCAGCCGGCGGACAAAGACCGAATCGAGTGCTGTGCCCGACACCACGCCTAGCTGGCCGAGCTTGGAGACCGCCTGGGCAAGGCGCCAATTTGACACGCCCACGCCCATGCCCCCCTGAATGATTCTGGGAAACTGGAGCATCGTTAAGATTGTTTCACAGATTGCCCTCCATTCGGGTTTTTTCTTGGGAATTTCGCTGGGGCGGGGAAGCGGGCCCCGGACGGGTTCCCGACAGAGGAACTTACTTCCGTTCAGGGAAGCCGCTATTGCGTGCTATAACTTCTCACGCAAAAAGGCGATCACCTGCTCGGCCTGCACCACGCCGACCATGCGTTCCTGGGCGTCCACCACCGGCAGGGCGTGGAGATTGTACTTATCGAACATCTCGGCCAGTTCGTTCTGATTCATGTCGAGGGGGCAGGAGAGCACGCGCGTCTCGGCAAGCACACTCAGCCGGGTCTCCGGCTGGGCCATGGCCAGGCGAGCGAGCGGAATCGCTCCGCGCAGCACTTGCTTGTCATCGAGCACAAAGATCTCCGTTACGCTTTCCGGATCGCCGTCGAAGGTGCGCAGGGCTTGCACGGCTTGCGCCACGGTTGCGTCGGTGCCTACGGAAACAAAGTCGGTGGTCATGCAGCCGGCGGCGGAGTCCTCGTCGAACTCCAGGAGTTCCTCGACCTCCTGGCGCTCTTCCGGCTCCATCTCCTCCAGGATGGCGTCGGACTGGTCTTCGGGGAGTTCGGCGAGCAGGTCCGCGGCCGCGCCAGGGTCCATCTCCTCCACGATGTCCGCAATCCGCTCTTCGTCGAGCTTTTCAAGGAGGGCTTTTTGCAGCTTGGGCTCGACCTCCTCCAAAGCCTCCGCTGCTACCTCTTCGTCGAGCGAGGTAAACACTGCTTCGCGCTCTGCGGGGGCAAGGTCTTCCAGAATGTCGGCCAAGTCGGAGGGGTGGATCTCGGCCAGCCTCTCGTGCTCGATGCGCAGCTTCACGCGCCGCGCGGGATCAACTTCAATCACGTCGACAAACTGCCAGGGGATACCGTGCGCCCCCAGTTTGCGCGACACTGCATCCAGTTGAGCGCGGGGCAACAACCCCTTGAAGATGCGCCGGAAGGCCCCACGCATCCCCACCTCCACCTCGGCTACGCGCAGCAGGTGCGCCGAGCCGCGGCCCAGCCATTCCAGGTCCACGTCGTTGACACGGACCACTTTGCGTCCGTGGATGTCGATGATTTGCCGGTCCATGAGGTCTTGTTGCAGGTAGAGGTAATTGTCCTCGCCCTTGAGCGGGACCAGCGCCGACGGAGAGCGCAGCTCCAACAACCCCGCGGGTGTCTCCATCACTTCCTGTGCGGGCACCATGGCGAGGCCGGAACGCGTCTTCAGGACTAGTCCGGCCACCTTGCCGGCGTCCGGTCCGGTGGCCACGGCAATGTCCTTGAGCCGCCCGCGCAAATGCCCCTGCGCGTCGGTGACCGGCGTGCCCAGCAGTGCCGTCAGGCTCACCCGAGTTGTGGTTCGCGGCTCCATCGTCTCTGAGTGTAGACCTTCAGACGCGAAGTACGCCTGAGGGATAGCGACGAAGTTCCGGGGCAATGAACTGGGTTCGCGCCACGGGCTGACGAATGGCGGGCAACGAGAGAAGTAGGACGTGCTGCCAGAAGCAGCTGCTCGTCCGGCGCGGATGGAGACTCAGATGGGCCGTCGCGGGCAGGGCCAGGAGGCGGACCCACCGGGCATCGAGGGTGGCCTTGCAATCCCCGTAACCCAGGGACTGGCCGCCGAGAGGATCTCAGTTTTTGGGTTCAAAGCGCTCCTCACGGTTACCGCCGTCCAATCTGGCCGCCAGGCCGGAGCTCTGCTTGACACATGTGCGTTCGGAACTTGAAACTGCCAGCAGGTTCAGCAGGCGTATTGGCCTGTATCCGGAAACGAAGATTTCCCTGCGGGAGGGCATCCCGACTCGAGGCGGACAATCGGACCGGTGAGCGCACCCAGCAGAGGACGGCAGACGATTCGGCTCAGTTCCACCATCGAAAGTGTTGGCGCCGTCGAGGCTGCCGCGGAAAAGCTGGCCGCAGAAGCGGGCCTGGACGAAGACCAGAGCTTCCACATCGCCATGGCCGTGCGGGAAGCGGCAATTAATGCCGTTCTGCACGGAAACGAATACGACCCGGCGCGGCCGATCGACGTGGCCTTCGAAAATACCGGCGCCGACCTGGTCTTCACCATTGCGGACCAGGGCCGGGGCTTCGATCCTGAAACCCTCCCGGATCCGCTTGCGCCAGAAAATCTTCTCCGCGGCGCCGGGCGCGGCATCTTCCTTATCCGTTCCCTTATGGATGAGGTACACTTTCGACAACTGCATCCCGGGACCGAGTTGACGCTGGTCAAACACCTGGCGCCGGCGGCCGGCAAAACTTAATGCGCTTGCGCGGAGGCGGGTGGAGGGGTTTGTTCCTTGCCTTCCGGGCCGATTGTGAGTCTTCCGTTGGCCGGGGCTGCGAAAGTGCTATAACCGAAGTACTGACAAGGAGGAATTTTCCGTGGCACTAGCAATTGCTTCCCGTGAAGTGGACGGCGTCACCGTTCTGGACCTCAGCGGCCGCATCACCTTGGGTGAGGGCAGCGTACAGTTGCGCGATGCCGTTCGCAACCTGCTCGGCAAGGGACAGAAGACCATCCTGCTCAACATGGCAGATGTCAACTATATTGATAGCTCGGGGTTGGGTGAACTGGTAAGCGCCTATACCACGGTCAAGAACCAGGGCGCTGTTCTCAAGCTCCTCAAGCTCACCGCAAAGGTGCATGATCTGCTGCCGTCCACCAAGATCTACACTATC
>JAKABE010000158.1 GCA_021801945.1 Acidobacteriota bacterium | reverse complement strand
GGCTGTAGACAGGCGGCTGGGCGAGTGGACCTATGGCCGCTGGATGATGGTCCACATGAATCTCGAACTTTACGGCTGGACCAGCCTCCCCATGGTTGGATTCCTCTTCCATGTCTACGGCGCCGATCACGGCCCGCTGGCAAAGTGGTGTCGCCCCGTCCTCTGGATCTGGTCCGCCGCGCTTGTGGTGGGCGCGCTCTCCTGGCTCTCCGGCCACTCCAGCGGCAAGCTCTTTCTCGACTGGAGCGGCTACGCGCGCGTTCTCTTTCCCACCGCGCTCATCACCCTCTGGCTGTTTCTTCTCACCGCTCTGGTGAATGGGTGGCGCCGTTCACAAAACGCCGCATCGCGCCTGGGCAAAATTGCCGGTCTCGCGGTTCTACTCGCGGTACCCTTTATCCTTTACATCGCCTCCAGCCCCAACATCTATCCGCCTGTGAACCCTGCAACAGGTGGGCCTACGGGCGAAAGCCAGTTGGAATCGTCGCTGGCCATCGTCGTCATTTTGCTGACGCTTCCCTTCGGCATCGCGCGCCGCAAAGAGGGCCACAGGCGCATCTTCGCCGTCAGTTGGCTCGTCCTGTTTGCCGAATCCATCCTCTGTGCGTTCATGGGCCGCGCCGACGTCAGCAATCATCTTCCATCGCAATACCTGAGTCTTGCCAGCATTCTCATCTGGCTGCCGCTGACGCCCGCCTACTACGGCGCATTCCAATGGAACGAGAACACGCGCCGCTGGCGATTGGCCTTCCTCGGCTGGTGGTCTGCTTTGCTCATCACCGGATGGATCTTCTTTCTACCACCTGTTCTCGATCACTTCAAATTCACGGACGGTCTTGTTGGCCACTCCTTTGTCGCCATGGCCGGCTTCACCTCATCTTTCATCATCTTCGTCACGGTGCAACTGCTCGGGGAAGGCGGCTGGATCCTCAATCGCGCGCGCTCCTTTTGGCTCTGGCATGGCAGCGTGGTGGCCTATGTTGTGCTGATGACCATAGCCGGCTGGCGCGAGGGTTTCGATCCCGCTTTCACCATCATTCCCGGCGTGGAGCGCAACGTTCTTTATTTCCTCCGCCTCGTTTCTGGAATCCTCATGCTCGTTGCATCGTTTGACTGGCTCGTCGACGCAACAGCGCTGCTCCGCGAGCCATCTCCCGCAACCAGCAAGGTGCTACAGGAGAAGACAGCTTGAATCGATCCGTAGTCTTCGCTTATCAGTTGATGACTGGAGTCTCCGACAGCTCAACCGGCATTTCGCTCCTCGTGGCGCCGGCATTCACGCTCCACATGCTCCGGTTAAGCGCCGATCCGAGCGCGCTCGTTTATCTCTCCTTCGTTGGCGCATTTGTCTTCTCCGTTGGTCTCGCCTGCCTTTACGGCGCGCTCCTTGCCCGCCGTAAAGGCAACAAGGCCAAGCTGGAAATGGTCTGGCTGCTTACGGCGTTCACGCGCGCCAGTGTCGCACTTTTTCTCATCGATCAAGTCGTCCTCGGCCACCTCGCTGTTGAATGGCTCGCCATCGCCGCGTTCGACGGGACTTGCGCCGCAATGCAGGCCATTGGACTGCGCCAAGACTGGTTGGGCTATGCGGCGGGCTAGTTCCAATGGTTTTGGCTGGCAAGGCGCAAGCCTTGTGGCCATCACGTATGTCTATTTCCTGATCTTTGCCCAGTTCGCATTCCTCAAGCGGCTGGCCAGTCTGGGAGACGCCGGTGCGCACCTCAAGGTAGTGATGGCCGCCATGGCCGCCGGCGGAATCCTATTCAGCCTGTTCACCCCGCGCGTGGAACGCTGGCCCGGGGCTAGTGTTAGGCTACGCGCCGGGCTTTGCACCGCGGCCGTGGCCGCATTTCTCACTCTGCTTCCACTCAACTTCACGGCCGCGGCCGCCACCGCCTTCCTTATCGGCGCCGGACTGGGCCTGCTGACCGTCACTCTGGTCACACATCTGCGCCAGTGGACGGGCGAGGGCAACCCACTGCTCGCCGTCGGCGCGGGAACAGGCATCGGCTATTTCATCTGCAACTTTCCACCGCTGTTCACCGCTCCGCCTTTCGATCAGGCGACGATAGCGGGCATTCTGTGCATGCTCGGCGCCGGCATCACACTTCTACCCTCCCGCGCGCCGGTTGAGGCGCGTGCTATCGCGCCGCGCCGCGCCTTCCCGTTCATTGTGGTGCTCAGCGGCTTCACCGCGCTGGTCTGGCTTGACTCCGCCGCATTCTTCATCATCCAGAACACTCCGGCCTTAAAGGCCGAGACCTGGCAAGGATCGCTCCATTTGTGGGCCGACGGCTCGCTGCACCTCGCCGCGGCGCTCGCAGCCGCTGTCCTCCTAAGTCGCCGCGGTCTTTCTCCGGTGATCACTGGTGCGTTCATCGCGCTCGGAGCCGCGTGCCTGCTGCTGCACGATCCTGATTGCACTTCCCTGGCATCCGTCCTCTATCCCATCGGCGTCTCACTTTATTCCGTCGCGCTGGTAGCCTATCCTTCGCTCCTGGCGCCTTCTGCCTCCCCGACGGAGCGGGGAAAAATCGCAGGCTGGCTCTACGCCGTCGCCGGTTGGATGGGCTCCGCCATGGGCATCGGCATGGCCCAGCATCTTGGGCAAATCCCCGCCCCCTTCATCGCCGCCGCGGGCACGGTTGTTCTGCTGCCGATGATCGCCGCTCTGCTTCGCCGCCGTCCACGCGAGCTTGTGCTTACTGGACTCGCTCTCCTCGCCGCCGGCGGAGTCAACCGTCTCCTGATTGCGGCTCATCCTTCCCCACACTTCAATGCGATCGAGCGCGGACGCCAGGTCTACATCTCAGAGGGCTGCATCAATTGCCATTCGCAGTTCGTACGCCCCAACACTCCTGACGTACTGATGTGGGGGCCGGCCGAACCCGCGTCCATGCTACACGCCCAGCATCCACCCCTCATCGGCAACCGCCGTCAGGGCCCCGATCTCTCCCAGGTCGGGTCACGCCGTTCGGCCCTGTGGCTGAAGGCTCACTTTTTTGATCCGGCGCAGATCAACGGCGGATCCATCATGCCTCCGTACGGTTTTCTCTTTCGCGGGCAGCGCGGCAACGACCTCATCGCCTATCTGGAAAGCCTGCGCGGACCGGGTACAGCGCGGCATCTGGCTGAAGAGAAATCCTGGCATCCGGCACGGAAAGCCATTGCGGAAGCCAGCGCCGCAAGAGGCGCGCAGCTCTACCGCCGTCACTGTTCTACCTGCCACAACGCCAATGGCCGCACGCGCCGCATCTGGCACGCGAGCTTTGAACGAATCCCCACCAACTTGGCCACCGGACCGGTCAATTTTCTGCCGTCCTCCGACACTCCCCAACAGCGCGCGACACGCCTGGCGCAGATCGTCAAATTCGGCATTCCCGGAACCGACATGGCAGGCCACGAATATCTGTCTGACAGAGACGTTACTTCCATCACTCTTTGGTTGTCGCAAATCAGCGCGAAACCGATTCGAAACGACAACACACCATCGCACTCAGGAGAATGATCATGAAGCCCTACTCCCTCGCACTCTTTCTTGCTGCTGCGCTGCCGTTCGCATCCTTCGCGCAGGCGCAGCAGGAATCCTTCACCATCAATCCGACCACCAGCAAGGTCGCGTTCTCTCTGGGCGGCAACGTGCACCAAGTAGAAGGCACATTCAAGGTGCAAAGCGGCGCAGTCAGGTTTGGACCCGGCCCCGGCGCAGTCTCCGGTATGATCGTAGTTTCCGCAGCCAGCGGTAACAGCGGCGACAAGGGCCGCGACCGCGATATGGATAAGAAGGTCCTCACCATCGCGCGGTTTCCTGAGATCACCTTCGCACCAAAGAGCTATCAGGGGACGTTCGCGCCCACCGGCGACTCTACGATTCAGGTTTCCGGCATCTTCACCCTGCACGGCACGCCGCATGACATAACCGTGCCCATGCATATCCATCTCGACGGCTCAAACGCGACGGCAACAGGAAGCTTTGAAGTTCCGTACGTAAATTGGGGCCTGAAGAATCCCAGCATACTTTTTCTCAAGGTCGCGAAGGTGGTCCGCATCGATCTGACTCTTGCCGGCACGGCCGCCGGTTTTCGCTGAGCAGTACCGGGCTGAGCAGGACGACTCGACCTTGGTGTCATCGGATCGAACGCTGGATTTCCGTCTGCAGTCTGGTGCGCGGCGATCAATGCGCAGCGAGTATTTCGGGAAAGTCAGCGATCCGTCAACAAAAGGCGCATCAGCCCGGTACAATCCGCCGCCATTGACGTTAACAATTGCTCAGTCCAGGAGCCAAAATCGAGACATGGGCCTCCGGCCAACTGTAATTTGCCCTGGTTAGTCCGAAGCAAAGGATGTAGCGAAGCATCTTCAGGGAAGCAATCAAGTCCCGTTTGCGCCAGACGCAAGGCGACTGGCCACTGCGTCCGGTGCGGAGGCGGCAGACACGTTCCTGCGCTCCCGGCCGCCGTGCGGGCAAGCGGCAGAGAATTGGCTGCGAAAATCCGGATGATCGCTTGGAGGCCACACAGGCTTGTACAATTGCGGCGTCCGGCAAAACACGATCGAAAAATCCGTTTATGGGACTCTGCCCTAAACGGGGCCAGAGTCCAGGGAGGGTGATTGAAGATGCGCCAACCGGTAGCGGGATGCTTGATGATCGCCGTGGTGCTCCTCGGCCTTGGGGTGTCCTCTCAGATTTCCGCCAGCGCGGCTTCAGCAGCCGAGGATAATACCGTGAGCGAGACAGCCCTCCAGATTGTGAACGGGATTCACGGTTCCTGGCCGCAGATGCCGGGCAAGATCGCCACCTGGCGCATGACTAGCGGAGCGCTGATCGGAAATGGAAGCGTGGGGGTGGCGATCGGCGGGACTCCGGAACAGCAGGAGTTCTACGTGGGCCGCGACGATTTCTGGAGCGTTCTGCGCGGGCGCATCATGCCGGTTGGCCGGTTGCAGTTGACGATCCCTGCCCTAAAGGGAGGGTCGGCTGAAGTGCGCGAGAACATCGGCCCGGCCGACGTAAGCACCAACTTTGCCGAAGGCATCAACCAGCTCAAATCCAAGTCGTGGGTTGCGGCGGGAAGAAATACCTTCTTCGTCCAACTACGGAATCCGGGAAAGATTGCGCTGCCGGTAAGCGCCGAGACGCTGGATGCCTTCGGGAGCAACGATCAGGGAACTCTTAGAGGAGCGGCCGGTGATGTCGATTGGCTGAGGGTATCGCCAGAGGTAGTTGAGGCGGCCATCGGCGGGCCCAATGAGAAAAGCCGAAGAGGGCCGTTCGGAGGCCCCGCGGCAGCGCCGTTAAGCACTGCGGGCTCGCCGGCAAGCGCGGCGGCATCGGAGGCGAGCATCCGGTCGGTTCAGATTTTTGACGGCTCCGATGGGCGCATGCCGGCAGGTGCCCATGAAAAGCCGCTCTATGCGTGGACATCACAGAGCGCCTTAGCGGGCGGAGGGGGTGGGTCCGGCGGAGCGGCGCCCGGCGTTTTCTCCTGCGGCGACATCATCATGCCACAGCGCCGGTTTATGGTGCGGGCATCGATCCGCGCCGATCGTCCGGATGAGGAGGGGGCTATTTTTTCGGCGCTGGCGCACCGCTGGATGAAACAAATGATTAACCCAACCGATCCGCTGGGAAATGTTCGCGGTCACGATATTCCCAGAGCCCAGGGAGCGGATGCGGGGCTGGTTCTTTATCTCTCGGAGGGACGGCTTGCCGCCAATCTGAACGGGACCGTTGTCACGGCGAATCGCCCGCTTCCGTTGAACAAGTGGGTGCAGGCTGCAGCCGCCTATGACGGGATGAAGCTGGTCCTGCTGATGAACGGCGCCGAGGTGGGCGAGACGACTGACTTCCCCAGCGCGGCTGAAGTGATGGGCCCCAAGTGGCAATGGGCGGCAGCCCACCCCGGCGATGCGCAGATTCCCTTCGACGGGAGTGCGCCGGAGGGGGTTATGGCCATGCGCATTCTCGGAGCGCAGGCTTCAGACCAAAATGGATCTCTCCATTTCACAATTCCTGCCTCAGGGAGCGTCACCATCGCGGTCGCCGTGATGGACAACCGCGACACAGCGGAATATTTTCACCAAGCTATCACCGATCTGCAACAAGCCAATGCACGGACCGTCGCAGCAACCTGGTCGCGCCACGTCGCCTGGTGGCGGGATTTCTGGTCGCAGTCATTTATCGAGATTCCGGATAAGACCCTCCAGTCCTGGTGGTACGGATCGCTCTATGTGCTGGCGTCATGCAGCAAGCAGGGCAATGTTGCGCCCGGACTGTGGGGGAACTGGATTACTTCAACATTCGAGGGATGGCAGGGCGATTACACGCTGGATTACAACTACCAAGCGCCGTTTTGGGTGGCGTTTCCCACTAATCACGTCAGCCTTGCTGATCCCTACGACGCGCCGATTCTGGCCTGGATGGAGCGGGGCCGGGGGCTGGCAAAGAAGCTGCACGCGCATGGATTGATTTATTACACCCACCTGGCTCCATCCCCCGGTTGGAGCGCGGATAACTTCCGGTCGTTAGACCAAAAGAGCGATGCCTTGTTTGCCGCCGTGAATTGTATCCAGCGCTGGCGCTATACGGGCGACGCCGCCTACGCGCGAAAAATGTGGCCGTTTCTGACCGGCGTGGCGGATTACTGGGATCACGAACTGAAATTGGTCAACGGGCGGTACGTCGACATGAACGACGCACCCGACGAACATCTGTGGGGACCGGCCGATGACGTGAATCCAGCGACCACCATCGGCTTCCTGCACATGCTCTACCCGGCGCTGATCGAAATGAGCCGGCAACTCAACACCGGGCAGCAGATGCGCGCGACCTGGAGCCGCATCCTCGCGCACTTGAGTGATTTGCCGATCGCACCCGCGGATTCCGTAGCCGCCATCCGGGACGCAGTCGGCGCGCCGATTCCGGCCGGCAAGATGGTGATCCTGCAGAGCGAGCGCGGCATGCAATGGGTGCGCATTGACCGCGGCGATCGCTTTTCGGCCCATCCTCCGGTGCAGGTAACGGGTTCGTCAGCGGGCATGAACTCGCTGCAGGTTGTCTTTCCGGCCTGGAATATCGGCCTGGAAAGCAGCCCGGAGTTACGGCAAGCAGCCATGAACACCGTCAACTACATGCGTCTCTGGTACGACTCGAACGACACTTCCAGCTTCTACCCGGCAGCAGCGGATGCGGGCTTCGATCCCCAATCGATTCTCGCGCACCTGCACCTGCTTGTTACACACATTGGATACCCGAATTTTGCGTATAACATCGGCGCCGGAGGGGTGGAAAATGAAGCCACGGTTCCCACGGCGATCGCCGC
>JAKABE010000157.1 GCA_021801945.1 Acidobacteriota bacterium | reverse complement strand
TCGAGAGGCATCACTCCGTTGTCCACGCCGATAATCACCCGAGGAAAGTTGGCCGTGGGAAAGACGGAGATGGGCACCTTGGTGGCCAGGTAGATACCGGCCACCGAGAGCACAACGGCGCAGAAGAAGATGGTGCGCGTGGTGTGTGCCAGCCAGAACGGCTTATGATCGCCGCCTGTATCAGAAGTGAGATGCATTTCCGGGGGGGGGGGCATCAGTCGTCTCCCGCGCCGTTGGCGGACTCGTTGCTACCGGTCTGCGTCGGGGCGACTTGCACTTTGGTGCCCGGATCAAGCCCAAAGGAGCCGGTGGTGATGACAAGGTCGGAGGGCGTGAGGCCAGAGAGCACCTGCACATTCTGGCCATCATTGAAGCCCAACTCGACCGGCTTTGGCTGCGCTGCCCCCTTGACGACCACCATCACCGATTTGCTGCCATTTTGCGCTGTGAGCACCGCCGAGAGTGGAATCATCATGGCGTGCGCGGCCGTGCGCCCGGTGATGGAAACATGGACCGGGGTGCCTGCCTTGAGCAGTCCCGAGCGGTTATCTATCTTGAGCCAAACTTCGACAGTCGTGCTGCCGGGGTCAAGAGCGGGGCTGATGAGAGCAACCTTGGCCGGAACCGGCTTGGCCATTTCCGGAACCTGCACGCTGGCTTCGTTTCCCACCTTCAACTCCTGTGCCTCCTGCTGCGCAATGTGGGCCTTGGCGATGAGCGTGGAGGTGTCCATCACCGTGAGCAGCGGCATGCCCGGCGATGCCGTTTCGCCGGCAAACAAAGGCCGTGCCGTCACCACGCCGTCGATGGGGCTGCGAATCTCCGAGAAGCTCACCATAGCCTGCGCGCCTTCGTAGCGGCCCTTGGCAGAGGTCAACTGGCCCTGCGCCTGCTTAAGGCCAGCCGCCTGATTCACCTTGCGCACAGCCTGGAGATGCTTCACGGCCGTCTCGTAAGCTCCCTGAGCCTGTACCAGGGTTACCTTGGACGAGTCCAGAAGCTGGCCCGGAATGGCCCCCTCCGCGAAAAGTGCCGTGCGGCTCTTCACAATCTGCTGGTTCACGGTGAGATTGGCCTTGGCCTGCGTCACCGCGACCTCCGCGGTCTGAACCTCTTCTGGAATCTGCGCGCCCGTGGCGACCGCGTAAGCTCCCTGCGCTGCCTCAAAGGCTCCTTGGCTGTCCAGCGCCGCGGCCTTCAGATCGTTGTTGTCGAGCACGGCCAGCAACTCGCCGGCGTGCACCCTGGAGCCGCGCTGCACGTAAAACTGTTTCACCGGTGCCGTGATCTTGGGAACAATGGCGGCCTGCGCCACCGGGTCCAGCACCGCATCGGCCGCAATGTGCTCCGAAATTGTTCCCTCTTGGGGATGAGCGGCCTGCACCGCCACCATGGCTGAGGGGGCGGCCTGTTTCCTGCAGGCGGAAAATAGAAGCGCCGGAAGCGCCATCGCGTACAGAACCATCAGGCGTGTCTTCAGCTGGCCTGCCGGCAGTGCACGTCTGGTATGCACCGTCCTTGATCTCTTCTTAGTCGTCATCGGTTCACATGGCCCCGGTCAGGGTTTGTAGTTGGGCGAGCGCGGCCTCATAGCGCACTTGCCCGTCCTGGCGCGCATCTTCAGCCTGCACGTAGGCGTCTTGCGCAGCTACCACATCGAGCACGGTGGCGTCACCGCCGGTGTATGCCAGCCGGGTAAGTCGCAGACTGTCGGCCGCGGTGAGTACGCTCTTTTCAAGTGAGGCCAGTTGATCGCGCGCCACTTGCGCCTCGGCGTAGTCTTCGTCCAGTTGTGCGATAAGTTGGCGCTGCGTGGCGCTGAGCGCTACTTTGGCCACGTTGCGGAGAATCTTGCTCTGTTTGACCCTGTGTTGAGTGGCAAGCCAGTCCCACACAGGAAGGTTCAAGGTGGCGCTGGTGGAGTAGCCGAGGTTGCGAGCCTGCACAACCTGGTTCTCCGGTGTAGTGACGAGGGGGCCATTGACGGCAAATTGGTTGGCGTCGATGCCGTAGATCACGTTGAGCTGGAGGTTGGGCATGTAAGCCGCCCGCGCGGTCAGCACGTCAGCCTTGCTGAGCTGCAGTGCAGCCAGGGCGCTTCGCATCTGGGGGTTGTTCTTCGCCGCAGCCGCGGCCACGTCTGCGCGCGAGGCCAGCGGCGGCGGCATCGAGGGAGCCTGCAGCGTATACGGGGTCTCCGGATCGGGAAACAGCAACACGCCCAGTTCGAGACGCGCCCTTTCCGCGGCCAACTGCGCATCCTGGAGTTGACGCTGGCGCTGCTGCTCGGTCAGCTCCGCTTTGATCACATCGGCGTGCGCCGATTCGCGCTTAAGCTCGCGATCGGTGGTGAGCTTGGTGAAGTTGGTGGCGTACTGAAGAGCGCGCTGCGCAACACCGACTTTGTTGTGGTCGGCCAGTGCGGTATAGAACAAGGTGGTCACCGCGGCCACCAATCCTCGGCGCGCAATCTCCAGTTGAGCCTTGGCCAGTGCCGAGGCGGCATCCGCCCGCTGTACTGCTGCAGGCCCCGCCATGCTGAGCGTTTGCTCGAAGATTCCCTGGGCCATGTACTCCCACGGCCTCGAGTCGTTGGCGACGAATCGGGGCAAGGGCGCCCTGGGCTGGCCCGCATCGCCTACTTCGTAGACCCCATTAGGCTGCGTGTAAATGTCGTCGCTGTAAAAGCGTGCTGTGGGCAGCAGGCCCGCGCGCGCAATGGAGCGGTCAAGCGAAGCAGACTGGCTCGTGGCCTTCGCCTGGGCAAAAGCCGGCACGCTGGCTTCGGCTCGGCGGATGGCCTCCTGAAGGGTGATCACAACGGGTCTGGACACAGGCTGCCTACTCGCGGCGGCGCCTCCTGGCGCCTGGCCGGACGCGACTTGGCCCATCGCCCATATCAGCACAAAAGAGCAGGCCGCCCCAAGGATGGAGTCCAGTGGCTCTCGCTTGCGAGGCCGTGGAGAATGATCCCACATAGTCACACCCAGAAGCATGCGATGCTGCTTCAGCTAAAAAAACGAGATTCATAGGTTTTTGCCGGCGCCGCTTGGCTTGGCTGCATCGATTCGACGTTGTTCCAGCATTGCATCCCAGCTTAAGACGCTGGATGTGAGGCGCGCAAGCATTCTTGCGGCGCTGGTGACGCACAAATCCCCTAGATAGGAAACGCGCATGAACGGCGGACGAACGGCCGCGTGCATTATCCGGGAGGAATAGCGGAGGGAGTGGCCGCGACCGGAACCCGCCGCGTGGACAGCACGGGCTGCACCAGTTCCGTGGGCCAGATGTAGATGGCCAGGCGGCGGGAATAATGCAGCACAGGCTCCTGGTCCGGCAACTCGATGCCGATGGCCGATGCTAAATCGTTGCGATCGATCTGCGCCTCAGCTTCTTCAAGCGGCCAGGGAACGTAGTGCAGGTAGGCGCGCATGGGTTGGCCGGCGTGATTGCTGCTGAACAGCCATGCGCGCTCGGTGAGGAAGGACTCCAGTGTGCCGCTGCGCATCTCGGCGAGTTTGCGATTGGGCCCCAGACCGCGGTAGCGCGCTTTGAATATCACCGGCCGGACCGTGAGCCGCCGCCGGCTGTAGAACGAGAACTCGCGTTCCATTTTCTGTTCGAAGCGCATCTCGGCCCAGTAGTAAGGAAGGTGGTAAAAAGAACGGGCCACGGCGATGGCCAGCGGTTTGTTCGTGTCAAAGGAAAAGCAATAGATGCCTGGCATGCCGGTGTATTGGTCGCGGACATAGGTGCGCAGGTTCAGGTCGGGAAAACCGCAGGCTCCTGGGGCGATGGGTACGCAACGGAGCTTGATGCGGTCAAGCCAGAAGGGTATGACCCCGAGCCACGCCGAGCCCTGAAAGGTGTCCGCTGCAAGCCATGAAGGTAACTGCGCGGCGACGGCATCCGCCGCAAGCGGCCAGTGGGCGAAAAGCAGGTCGTTCCATCTCTGACTGATCGCCCAACGGCCCACAGGCAATGGCCGCGGTTTTTGTGATGTGCGCAATCCCTACTCCCGCACTCTCACTTGCGCATCCCTGGTCATCTTCCGTTGGCCCCCGCTGCTGCGTCCTAGGGAGCTATCTTGCCCGAAGGCCGCCAATGGCCGCAATCCGTGCTCGCTCTCGCGAGCCGCTTCTCCATTACAGTACTCCCAAACGGAAACCGCCGGAAGGGACCTTCCTGCCAAGAACCGCCTTCCAGCGCCACGCCGCGCCATACTTCTGCACCGTAAAGGGGCTCTTATGCCGTATTCTGGTCGCGAGAGACCGGTCATGCCGAATGAACCTTTGGCTCGCCCCGCTGCCAGCAACCAGACTGAAGTTTATGCCGTTCACGGCGCCGACCCGGAGATCCTGGCCTATGCCATGGCCAAGTACTCGCGGTCGTCGCTCTCCATGCGCGAATCGCTCAAGGAGATCAGCTCCCAGCGCGCCGAACAGTTTCTGAACACCTTCTATTTCCAGTACGGCCACCGCTCCATAGCCGACCTGGCGCACATTGCTTTCGCTGTCGAGCGGCTGAGCCTCATGGCCGCCATTGTTCTCGCCGACGAGACGCGTTGGGACGGGCAGGAACGCTCGACGCGCTACCAGAATTTTCTGAAATCTGGATGGTATCTGCCCGATTTCGGGGGAGATTCGGAATCGGCCGCTCTTTATCGCCAGACGATCGAGAGTCTCTTCTCCGCGTACCAATCGACTACCGTTGCCGTCCTCAACGTACTGCGGGGGCGCGTAAGCCGCCCCGAGACAATGAAGCCCGAAAGCTATGAGCGCACGCTGAGGGCGCGCGCCTTCGACGTGGCGCGTTCCTTGCTGCCGCTGGCCACCAATACCTCGCTCGGCCAGATTGTGAGCGCGCGCACGCTGGAGGGCCAGGTCTCCAGGCTGCTCTCGCATCCCGCTGCTGAGGTGCGCGACCTGGGCGCAAAGTTGCGCGACGCCGCCACGGGACCAGCCTGGAATGTGAACGCTCAGGCCGCCAACGATTTCGTGAAGAAGCTGGCCGACGTGAAAAATGATTCGGGAACAGAACTCGCTTCAGAGGCCGCTGCGCTCTTCACGCGCGAGGTGCGTACCGCGCCCACCCTGGTAAAGTATGCCCGGCCCAACCCCTACGAGATCGAGACTCGCGCAACACTGGCGCAAGCGGCAGCGGAGTTTTTGCGGGGGTTGCCCGTTGCCGATGCTCCGCTGGTCGATCTGGTGGAGCGGACCGAAAGCCTCGAAGTCGAGCTGGCTGCCACATTGCTCTATTCAGCCAGCCATCATCCCTACCGGCAGATTCGGGACTTAATAGCGGGATTTCCGGCGTCGTGGGTTTCGGAGATCGTAGTGCTTGGCATCCGTGATCGGGGCAAGTACGATGAGACCGTTCGCGCCTTCCACGCAGGAGCTGCGCTGCGCTTCGACATCCTGATGGACATAGGCGGGTTCCGCGACCTGCACCGGCACCGCCGCTGCACCCAGATCATCCAGGGCTTCACCGCCGAGCACGGTTACGAGACACCGGGATCGGGCGATTTGCTGGCGGGTCCAGAAGGAGATTTCAATCTCCTGGCCGAGGCGGGCATCGAGAGCGATTACCGCTCTGCCATTGAATCGGCGCACCAGGCCGGCGCCCGCATCGCTGCAGGGCGTGCGCCCGAGGCAGCGCAATCGGCGCTCTACCTATTGCCGCTGGCTACACGCATCCGGGCACTGTTCAAGATGGACTACGCCGAGGCGCAGTACATCTGCGAGTTGCGCTCCGCCCCTGCGGGTCACTTCAGTTACCGGCGCGTGGCGTGGGAGATGTACTTGGCTCTCGAGCGTCAGCATCCCGCGCTCGCCCGCCATATCCGCGTGACAGACTTCACCAGGCCGATCGATATATTGCAGAGATGAGTATGCAACGCTCGTGATATGGATTGATCCGTGATGGGCAGGGCGCCAACGCACGACTGGCGCATCCTCCCCTGTGCGAAAATCAAAGCTTGCAAACACACACTGAGTTTCGTTTGCTGGTGGTGCGCTTGGGAGCCATGGGCGATATTTTGCACGCACTTCCGGCGGTAACGGCGCTGCGCGCGGCCCACCCGGAGTGGGAGATCGGATGGGTGGTGGATCCGCGCTGGCAGGCCCTGCTAAAGGCAGGGCCTGGGGGACTTACGGACTTGGAGACTAGGAACCAGCGATCCGTGGAGCATAAGCAACGAACGGAAGGCAGCGATGGGTACGGCCTGTCGCACTCCCTTCCCGCGCAGACCCTTGTCAACCGCTTGCACTTCGCGGCAGTCAGAGAGTGGAAGCGCCGGCCGCTGAACGCCAGGACTGCGAGAGAGATTAAGGCGTTGCGCCGGGAGCTGCGTGCCTGCGCCTACGACGCAGTGATCGACTTACAGGGGGCGGTGCGGTCGGCAATGATTGCGCGGATGGCTGGGTGCAGGCGGGTGATCGGCGAGAGCAGGCCGCGCGAATGGGCCGCGCGCTGGCTGTTCAGCGAACGCGTGGCGACCACGGGCGCGCATGTGGCCGAGCAGGATGTGGAGGTGGCGTCGGCCGTAGCCGGCGAGGCCCTCGCCGTGGCCAAGCCCCTGTTGCCCTCGGACCCCGCGGCGGAGGCGTGGTGCGATGAGCTGCTCGCGCCTCTCGGCGACCGGCCGGTAGTGCTCCTTATGCCCGGTGCCGGCTGGGGCGCAAAGCGCTGGCCGCCGGCGCGCTACGCAATGGTAGCCAAAGGGCTCGCGGAGCGGGACTTTCGCGTGCTGGTGAACGCCGGACCCGGCGAAGAGGAGCTGGCCGGGGAGGTCGTGGAGGGGAGCGGCGGCGCTGCGGAGGCCCTGAACGCCTCGCTTGCGCAGTTGATCGCGCTCACGCGACGCATTGCGCTCTGCGTCGGTGGAGACACGGGACCGCTGCACCTGGCCTGCGCGCTGGGCCGGCCGGTGGTCGGCATCTACGGCCCCACCGATCCGAGCCGCAACGGGCCCTTCGGCACGCGTGCCAAGGTGCTGCGCAACCGGGCAAGCCGCCGCGACCACAGCCGCCGCTCCGCTCCGGAGGCTGGGTTGCTGACCATCACGCCCGAGGACGTACTGCGTACAGCCACTGACCTGCTGGCCGAGGGGGACGGAGAATGAACGGGCGCAACGCTTCTTCAGATTCCCGTCCGGCGGCGCATCGTTGGATGCAGCGGTGGCAGCACATCGCGAGGCGCATTCGGGTGCCGCTGGGATTTCTCACCGCCGGATTTTATCTCTTCGAGCTTGGCCGGCAGGCGCCGCATCTGCTGGCCATCGCCTGGAGCCTGGCGCTCGTGGGGCCAGGCCTGGCGCTGCGCGGTT
>JAKABE010000156.1 GCA_021801945.1 Acidobacteriota bacterium | reverse complement strand
CACAAACTGCCGCAGCCACAGCTTGCGGCCCACGGCGCAGATCTCCTTTTTGATGGCTTTGGCTTCAGCAGTGGTAAAGAGGCGGGG
Source organism: Acidobacteriota bacterium (assembly GCA_021801945.1). Next base: position 7,253 of record JAKABE010000156.1, on the reverse strand, counting down.
GTTGGCCCGGGGCCTCAGTTCGCGCGCCGCGGCACGCCGGCGGCCGGTGGAATTGTCTCTCTTAGCTGAGTTTTTCACTGACCCGCCTTGATAGAAAGTTGCAGGTTCCGGCGCTGAAAACGCAGGATCTCTCTTCCGATGATACCGATTTTCAGCGCCAGGATGGAAAGGCGCTTCGCAGACGCAGCGAGGCGGACAGAATGACATGAAGTGAAGCGGACATGCGGCACCATGAAGCCCGGTTCAACAAAAAAACCTCAGCCCCCGGCTACTCCTTCCATTTGATGTTGCAGCCGAGAGACGGACGCTGGTCGGAGGAAACCGGCCTGCCTGCGAGCAGGGCATCCATGGCCGCGCGCAGATCTTTGCCGGTGACGGGAATGTCGCTCTTGGGTCGGCTGTCGTCGTACTGACCGCGATAGACGAGGTGGAAATCGCCGTCAAAGAGAAAGAAATCGGGCGTGCAGGCGGCCGTAAAGGCACGGGCCACGTCCTGGGTTTCGTCATAGAGATAAGGAAAGACAAAGCCGTTCTCTTGGGCCTGCTGTTTCAGCCCATCGGGGCTGTCGGCGGGATGAGTCGTAATGTCATTGGCGCTGATGGCGACGATGGCGATGGGCTTGCCAGCATAATCGGCGCCGAGTTCGCCCAACGACTTCTGGACGTGCTTTACGTAGGGGCAATGAGCGCAGATGAACATGACCAGCAGCCCCTTCCGGCCGCGAAAATCATCGCGGCGCACGGTTTGGCCGGTCATCACGTTGGTGAGCGTGAAATCGGGCGCGATAGTTCCCAACGCGAGCATGGTGGATTCGGTACGGCTCATGGAACTCTCCTCCAGCAAGTCGGCCAGTCAGCGGGGATAGCCTTCGCGTGCTGACTTGCCGACTTGCTGACTCGCTGCCTTTAGAACAATCCCGTCTGGCGGCCCGGCATGGCCAGGCCGAAGTGGTCATACGCCAGGCGCGTAGCCACGCGGCCGCGGGGCGTGCGATCCAAAAAACCAATCTGAATCAGAAACGGCTCGTAGACCTCTTCAAGCGCATCCTCTTCCTCGGCGAGCGTGGCGGCCAGCGTGCTCAGGCCCACCGGGCCGCCGCCGTATTTCTGCATGATGGCCAGCAGCAGACGGCGGTCGATCTCGTCGAAGCCGTGGGCATCGACTTCAAGCATGGTGAGCGCGGCGTTAGCCGTGGGGCGGTCGATCGCACCCGTACCGCGCACCTGGGCGTAATCGCGGACGCGGCGCAGTAGGCGGTTAGCGATGCGCGGCGTGCCGCGCGAGCGCAGAGCGATCTCCGCGGCTCCGTCGCGGTCGATGGGAATCTGCAGCACATCGGCGGAGCGTTCCACGATAAAGCGCAAATCATCTTCGGTATAGAACTCCAGACGCAGCAGAATGCCGAAGCGCGACCTTAAGGGTGAAGAGAGCAGGCCGGGCCGCGTCGTGGCGCCGATGAAGGTGAAGGGCTTGATGTCCATCACGTGAGTACGTGCCGCCGGGCCCTGGCCGATGATGATGTCGAGCTTGTAGTCCTCGAGGGCGGTGTAGAGCTTCTCTTCGAGCACTGGTTGCAGACGGTGAATCTCATCGAGAAAGAGCACCTGGCGCTCACGCAGGTTGGTGAGGATGGCGGTGAGATCGCCCTGAATCTGCAGCGCAGGCCCGGAGGTCTGCTGGAAGCCCACGTTCAGCTCGTTAGCGACGATGTTGGCCAGCGTGGTCTTGCCCAGGCCCGGCGGGCCGGAAAGCAACACGTGATCGAGAGCTTCGCCGCGCAGTTTCGCTGCTTGGAGCGCGATGGAGAGCTGCTCTTTGACCTTCGCCTGGCCGATGAATTCGCCCAGCAGGCTGGGGCGCAGTTTGAGTTCGAAGTCCTGCTCTTCGTCGGCGCGCGCGGCACTGACCAGACGTTCCGGAGCGTTGTCGCGAGCGATGACCATGCTGAGGAGAAGTGTAGCGGGTGGCCGGGCCGCCGGGCAAAGCGCGAACCGGTGGAGGGCGGATGTTCGAGAAAAACGTCCGACACAGCGCGACGGCTTAGTAACGGTCTAGGTACTACCCCGGAAGTTGTAGATTTCTCTAAGTTCTTGATCGTTGTCCAAGCTAACACCTTATGGTATCGTGATGGCAATTCTGGGGGATTTTGCCTAAGCTGAGGGATTTGCAACCGATTTAGAGGAGGCTCTTCATGGCTCAGCGTGGCCGCGCCGCAGTGCTGCTTCTGGCCGCTCTTGCCTTATCCATCGCAGGCTGCGGAACCTCTGAGGTTGACTCCCTTGCAATCACCCCTGCGCAGGCGGCCCTGACCGTGGGCCAGACGGTTCAATTCACCGCGACGGGAACCTACGGGCACGGAACGCATCCGGCGAGCCAAGACAATGTGACGACGCAGGTGACGTGGACCTCCAGTTCCCCTTCCGTAGCCACTGTTAATCCAAGCGGGCTGGCCACCGGCGTCTCAGCGGGAACCGCCACCATCACCGCAAGCATGAAGGGGTTCACCGGCCTTGTTTCGGCAACCGCGACTATCACTGTTTCCGCTCCTGCAGGTTCAGGCGGAAAGACGAGCACAGAGCCGCTCGCCTCGCTTTCCATCATTCCCACCTCGCAGTCGTTGCTGGCCGCCCATCAGGCCGCCCAGTTTATTGCGATAGGAACTACGAGCACCGGCGCGACTGTGAACCTGACGAACCAGACGGCAGCCATCGGAACCGCGACAATCAAGGCAGCCGCCTGGAGTTCCTCAGTTACTTCGGTGGCAACGATCAATGCCACCACGGGTGTCGCCACTTCCGTCGGCACTGGCACGGCCACCATCACAGCGATCGCCAAGAATCCGGACGGGACGGTGGTCGCCGGTACGGCGACGCTCAATGTCACCATCTCAAGCTCAAGCTCGGCTGAGCCCGTGGTATCAGTGGCGATCATTCCTGCCTCACAAACGGCGTTGGCGATCAACCAGACCGCTCAGTTCATTGCGATCGGCACCACGGGCGCAGGCACGACGGTGGACCTGACAAACAAGGCAAACTGGATCTCCAGCAATGTGAAGGTTGCCACCGTGATTCCGACCTCGGGACTGGCCACGGCCGTTGCAGCCGGCACCACTGCGATCACGGCCATCGTTACCAATCCCGATGGAACAGTGGTCACGGGAACCGCAGCTTTCACGGTGTCGGTCCAGGCCACGCCGGAGCCGCTGGTATCGATGACCGTGCTTCCGGCCTCGCAAACGGCCTATGCGGCCAATCAGACGGCGCAATTCATTGCCATTGGCACCACGGGGACAGGCGCCACCGTAGACCTCACCAGCCAGGCGGCGTGGAGTTCGAGTAATACCTCGGTCGCCACCATCGGCGCCAAAACAGGATTGGCCACGGCACTCACATCGGGCGCAACGGCTATCACGGCTATCGCTACAAATCCCGATGGGACAGTGGTTACGGGAACGGCAACCTTCACCGTGCAGATCACCTCCACAACGGAACCCCTGGCATCGCTTTCGATCATTCCCACCACACAGACGGTGATGGCCGTCGGCCAAACCGCCCAGTACTACGCGATCGGCACCACGTCGACGGGCGAAACGGTGAACCTGACCAGCCAGGGGGCAACAATCGGCGGTGCAACGGTCGCTGCGGCAACCTGGAGCTCCACTAACACTGCGGTGGCCACCATCAACACTACCGGCCTCGGCACGGCAGCCGGCACGGGCAGCACGGCGATCATCGCCATGGTCAAGAATCCCGATGGAACGGTGGTCACCGGCAGCGCGGCTATGACCGTGACCAACCCGACGTGGGTATCGCTATCCGTTGTTCCGTTGACGCAAACCGCCGAGGCAGTGGGCGAAACTGCCCAGTTCATCGCTATCGGCACCGAGGGGACAGGCCTCACGGAAGACCTGACCAGTTTGGCAACCTGGCAGTCCAGCGACCCAACGGTTGCCACCGTCAGTACAAGTACGCCCGGACTTGTCACGGCTGTCAGTTCGGGCACTGCGACCATAACCGCTCGATACACCAACCCTGACGGCACAGTGGTTCAAGGAAGCGCAACGTACACAGTCAAGGTGACGACGACTCAGGAGCCGCTGCTCTCACTGTCGATTATTCCGGCCTCGCAAACGGTCTTAACGGTGAACGAGACCGGCCAGTTCCTAGCCCTCGGAACCTTCTCCAGCGACACCGCCCAGGCGCATAACCTGACATGCAGCCCAACTACGGGGTTGACACGGGACTGCTCTACGGGCGTGACATGGCTCTCCAGCGACGTCAAGGTGGGCACGATCAACTCGACAGGCCTTGCCACGGGGCTCAACAGAGGGACTACGGCCATCACCGCGACCGCCACGAACCCGGATGGAACGCTGGTGACGGGATCTGCTTCCTTCCAAGAGGCAGCGAGCGGCACCGGAACTCAATACGCAACCCTCACGATCACCTTGGTCGGCGACAATGCGGCAAACGGGACGGTGACAATCGCCCCGACCGGCAGTCCCGCAGTTGTGTGTAGCACAACCAACTCGGCCAACTGTGTTTACACTCTACCGCTGAACACGCCGGTGACTCTGACAGCAACGCCCCTCAACGGCGCTACCTTCTCGGGCTGGTCGTTGCCTTGTAACAGTTCGGGAACCGGAGCTTGCACGACTACAGTGACTGATAACGAAACCATCGCGGCAATCTTCAACTAAAGCCGCCTGAATCCCGCGACCGGCCGCCGTGCCGGGCGGCTCGCCATACGTTAGGCCGATCCCAGTCGCGTCCTGCATCCGCTGAATGGTTTGTCGCGCGCCAGAAGTCAAGAGACGCCTCCCCATCGGATTGCACGGGGCATCAAGGCGCTTTGGAAAATGGGGTGGCGTCTTGGTTCGGGCCAAGCCGTCGCTAGCATCGATCCCGTGCTCTCGGAGACGCCTCCCAAAATTTTCCCGCGAGTGGTTGGAGTGACCGATGGTGTAGATGGCGCTCATAACCGACCTTAGCCAAGCGTGGCGCTGGTCCGTAATTGAAAAACTGGACAGATTCCCGAAGCATTCCAGTTCCCCATTTAGACTGATAACGTCTTCTTGATGCTGATGGCCCACCGGTTTGGAATCCTTCGCCGTTTTCGCTTCAATCGCCCGCAACGCATCGCGGCGGGATTGCTGGCGCTATTTTTGGCGCAGGGGCTTTGGGTCACGAGCCACCAAACCCTTAGCAACCGCGACTACCAGTACGCGCGCTGCGGGCGCGAGAGCTGGGAGCGTCCGGAGGCCGAGCCCGGCTACTATACCTCCTGCGGCAACATTCACGACGGCATCCTGGCCTACCGGCTGGCCGGGCTCCCGCTGACGCTGAACCTGCTGCTGGAGCGCGGACTGGATCGCTTTCGCCCGCCCGACGACCGCCTGGTGCCGGCCAGCGGCGAGATTAGCACCTGGGAACTGCGCCACCAGCTTACCCACGTGCTGCTGCTGTTGCGGCTGCCGTTTCTGCTCGCCGGGTGCCTGCTGGGCGGATGCATCTGGTGGGTCACGCGCCGGCTCTACGGCAACCTCGGCGGATACACCGCCCTGGCGCTCTACTGCTTTTCTCCGGCCATCTTGAAGGAATGCCTGACGCCCAATACGGAGGTGCTGACGGCGCTGGGCATCTACGGCGGCGTGTATACCTGCATCGGCGTGGCCCACGCCATGATGGGACCGCGGCGCAGGTGGCGCGTACGCATCGTGCTGCTGACCGTGCTCCTGGGCATGACGGCGGCCGCGCACATCGCCGCTCTGCCGGTGGCGGCGTTGCTGGGGCTGGTGGCCATGATCTGGGTGGCCGAAGGGCATCGCAGCCAGGCTCTGCCGGTAGTGGTGATCGCCTCTGCCGGGGCGCTGGTGTTGCTGTTTATCTGCTACGGGGTTGTGCCGGACGCCTTCAGCTATGTCTTCCGTTCGGCGGCCGGGTTTCTGTGGTTTTCGCTGGACCCCGCGCGGCGGTTTTTCAGCGCCCTGCCGAACGCGGGCATTACCATCGCCACGGGCGCCGCGGCGTTCCTCTACCTGGGCGTGCGCCGGTCGCGCTACTTTGGCAACACCATGCCGCTGTTTTGCGCTCTGCTCCTGATGGCGCTCGTAATGACTGGTGCGCCGGGAAGCCCATGGGTGTGGTCACTGCCCTTTTTGCTGACCTTCGCGGGCGGTGTGTTTGCCGACGCCTACGAGACGCGCCGCGGACGGCTGGCGCTGTACGCCGCCGGCGCGATCGTCGTGCTGCAAGCCGTGCTTTGCCTCATGAGCCTGCCGGGGATGGTGTAGCTAGCGGCGCGGCAATCAGCCTGGGCCGATTGCCGCAAGAGCCTGAGCGCAAGCTGTTCGCCATGCATCGAAGGCCGCCAGCGCGCGTTCGCATTGGATGCGATGGCGCTCCTGCTTGTCGCGGACCTTCCGGCGCAGCTCTTCCTCGAGCGGCTCCAAAAGATCGAAGGTGATGTTAGCGGGCTGGAAGTTTTTCGCGTCGGCGTGGGTGATGTAGTGCACCAGCGAACCCAGGGCCGTGGCGCGTGGTACGGGCGCAAGCTCCTGACCGCGCGCCAGAGCCGCCGCGTAGATGCCCGCTAACAGGCCGGTGGCGATGGACTCGGTGTAGCCTTCGACGCCGCAGAGCTGGCCGGCAAACAAGATTGTGTGCTGTGCAGGAAAAACCGCAGGTCCCTCGACTTGTCCGCTCTCGCGAACTGGCTCCGCCGAAAAACTATCGCAGGTCCTTCGACTCCGGTCCTCCGTCACGGCGGATGGCCTTCGCTCAGGATGACAATGCCATGGTGAAAGACGCAGGCATTCGTCGAGAAGCGCCGGGGCGCAGATGTAGGTGTTGCGGTGAATCTGGCCATAGCGCAGGAAACGCGCGTTTTCAAGACCGGGAATCAGGCGCAGAATGCGCGCCTGCTCGCCAAACTTGAGGTGATTCTGGAAGCCGACAAGGTTGTAACTGGAGGCGCGCAGGTTCTCCTTGCGCAGTTGCACCACAGCCCAAGGGTTCTTGCCGGTGCGCGGGTCGCGCAGGCCCACCGGCTTCATGGGCCCAAAGCGCAGCGTGTCGCGGCCGCGCCGGGCCAGAACTTCGATGGGCAGGCAGCCCTCGAAATAATCGAGCTTTTCCCAATCTCTGGCTTCGGCGGGCTCTGCGGCCACAAGCGCCTCGTAGAAGCGGTCGTATTCGGCGCGGTCCATGGGGCAGTTGATGTAGTCGGCCGTGCCCTTGTCCCAGCGCGCGGC
>JAKABE010000155.1 GCA_021801945.1 Acidobacteriota bacterium | reverse complement strand
CCTCGGCCTAGATCTGGCCGTGAGCGCGTTTGCCAAAGTTGCAGGGCAGTGTCCGCAGGCCCAGCTTGAGATCTTCGGCGATGGCGATGCCGCCAGCGACCTGAAAGCGCAAATCGCGGCTTCGGGAGTGAGCGATCGAATTCACTTCAGCCCAAAAATGTTTCGCGTGGAGTCCATCAGCGAAATGATCCAGGGCGCGTCGGTGGGCATCATCTGCAATCGGCGCGATCCCGCCACGGAGTACATGCTGCCGGTGAAACTACTGGAGTATGTGCATCTGGGCATTCCGGCCATCGCACCGAGCTTGATGACCATCCAGCACTACTTCGGCGAGGATCAGGTGGAATACTATGATCCAGGGAACATCGACGAGTTCGCCGCAGCAATTTGCCGACTCTATTCCAATCCGGACCGGCGCGCCAAGCTTGCCCGTAAAGGCGCGGAGTTTACAGCGCGTTTCAATTGGGAGATCTTCCGCGAAGACCTGTACCGCACCGTCGATGGCGAAACCGCGAAGGTAAACGAAGTCGCAGAACCCTGTATACGCGGAGGGACTGCGGTGAATGCGAAATAGAAGTTTCCCCACTATGGCTCTCATTGTTCGCATCGATGTCGATCGTCCATACGGCAAGGAAGGATTGGTGCGCCACGTGGCTAGCCGGGTCAGCTCCGATTATTATCTGCCTCGCATGGAGTGGCTGCGCTATCTTGAGGAGCTGAAGACGATCTTACGCATTCTGCAGGCAAACGGCCGCAAAGCCTATGTGTTCTTCCGCAAGTGCACTTATCCCTCGGCAGAAGTCCTTGACCTTATGCGCAGGGGTAACCACCAGTTCGGACTGCATCTCGAGAATTCGCGTTCCGCCGAAACTTTCAACGAGGAGCTGGCATCCCTCGAGCGGCATCTTGGCTTTCGGATCACCGCGTTCTCAAAGCACGGATCGGGACGGCTGCATCTGGGACGGCATCATTATGCCCCTTACGAACCCGAGCGCTATCTACCCTGGGCCCGGAATGCTGGGATGAGGCTATTTTTGGGGAACCAGGAAAACCCCGAACTGCGGCCCGTAGAAGAAGATGGCCTGCTTTGCTTTCCCTCGGCCTTCTGGTTGGAACCGCAGTGGCGCGACAAGCAAAAGTTTCCTATCGAGTGGCTGCTGCAGGAGGCAAGGCGCCGCAACGTCGTGATGCTGCTGCATGCCGATAACGTGACCGCCGATCCGGAGATCATGCGTGAGTTCCGGTTGGCAATCGAAAAGCTGGAATCGGTCATTTACCCCGAACTTCCGACGCAAACGCCCGCAGTACAGGAGGCTTGTTAAGACTTTTTCGGCCGAATACTCCGGTGCTACAGAACTGAGGTTACGACGCGACGATTTTGTTTTGGCCGGGAGCGCCAGTTGAGGCATGTAGCCGGACCAATCTGAGTCTGATCTTGCGCGAGTTGCCGGCCGCGGGCCCGCCTCGGTAGGGGAGCCAGCTCGTTAGCAGGTAATTTTCGTTTCCGCGAGCACTCTTTTGATTCCCGCATCGTCCTCCTCGGCTCAGCCGACGCGTGCAGGTGCCTCCCGCACGATCCGGGCGGCATCGATGCTGCTTCCGATCCGTTCCAAAGCGTGCTCTAAGATCATCCCTTGCAGCAAAAGCTGCTAAAGTCACCGGCGGCAGGTTACCCCCGAGGGAGTCGAAGCAAACCCCTTCGTGGGATTCAGCCGAAACTCAGAATTCTTATACTGAAAGGGACAAAGCGTCGATTTGTGGGAGCTTTTGGCTGTCGCCCGCTCACAAGCGAGGTTTTGGAGGTCGGCCACTCGGGACGAGAGAGCTCTCTTTACCGCTGGAGCCGGGAGGCAGTAGCGTGAATCGTGGAACTGGTGTTGCATTCCTTTTGCTTTGCCTTGGTGTGGCAGGACCGCTCACAGCTCAGGAGCCGCTGCCACTCCCCGCGCAGACGCAAACCCAAATCGAATCTGAGATTCAGGCCAAGGCCCAGGCCTCGCAGCCTCAGCCCAATTCCGAACCATCCTTGAGACCTAACCCCTTGCAGGAGCTGCGCGACTTTGAGCCCACGGCAAACGCAGAGTACCGGCTAGGCAAGGGCGACGCCATTACCGTCAGTTTTGCCGGCCGCCCCGATATGCAGGCCAAACTGATCGTGGGGCCCGACGGCCGAATTACACTGCCGCTGGCAGGCGACATCATGCTCGATGGGCTCACCCGAACCGAGGCTGCTCAAGCCATTGAGAGGGTGCTGGCCCCGTACTATTCCAATCTTCAGGTCACGGTCACAGTAACCCAATATACGGCCAACAGCGTGGTGCTGCTTGGCGCCGTCGATCATCCCGGCATCATCACCTTTGACGGCACGCCAACGCTTCTTGAAGCTCTAGCGCGTGGCGGCGTACAGGCCGGTCCGGACAAGAGCGGGCAGATACCCGAAGCTAACGAGGTCCCCGAGCGCGTGGCCATTTACCGCGGCAACGACAAGGTTATCTGGGTGCAGCTGCGCAAGCTGGTCGAAACCGGCAGCGGCATGGCCGACCTGCGCCTGCGCCGCGAAGACGTGATCTACGTCCCGAGCAATAGCGACCGATACATCTCGGTGCTCGGCGAGGTGCAGCATCCTGGGCCGGTGCCGCTGACCTACCACGCCACCATCGCGAGCGTTCTGGCCTCCGCCGGCGGATTTACCGCACCCGCGGGTACAAAGCCACGCGTGCAAATCATCGACTCCAGCACCGGAACCAAGCGCACGCTTTCATTCAACGATTACATGGATCCGATGAAGTCGACCGAGTTTCAACTCAAGCCAGGCGATATTCTCCTCGTTCCGCAGAGCGGATTTTATCACTCGACCTACTTCCTCGAGCGATTTAACCCGCTCATCACGGTTGCCACCATCGCCTTTTATGCAGGGGCTCTATGAGCATGCAACATAAGCCACCGCTACCGATGCAGCGGGTTCCGGCCGTCGAGCTTGGGGCGCAGCCGCACGCAGACAACAGCGCACCCGCGTCCGGGGTGGAGCAGCCCTTGTTCCGGCTCGACATTCGGCGGGCTTATGAGCTTCATCGCCGGTTGATCCTGGGTTTTGCCATTGCCGGGCTGGTTTTGGCTATCGCCTACGTGGCCAAGACCTGGCCGGTCTACTCCGCGCAGAGTCAGATCTACATCCAGCCAAACTCTGGGCAGGTATTGAGTCAGGGCAACAACCAACAGCACTGGCCCTACGATTCCAACTCTTATGACTCCTTTATTCAGCAGCAAGTACAGATCGCGACTGATCCCGACGTGCTGATGAACGCGCTGCACAGACTGCCCCCAGGGTCCTTTCAGCACGCAGGCGAAAGCGATCAGATTGCAGCAGAGCGCCTGGGCCACGCAGTCAAAGTGGAGCGGATGGGCTCGAGCTACCAGGTCGCGATCATCGCCAAGGCCAAGAGCCCCGAGCTGGCCGCGCAGATTGCGGATGCAGTGGCCAACAGCGTGGTGCAGAAGGCAGCGCACCAGGAGAACGCCGGCGACCCGCAACGCATCGCCATCCTGCAGGCCGAGCGCGACCGTGTGCAGCGACTGCTCAACGCGGATCTTGCCGAGCAAAGCTTGCTCAACAAACAGCTGGGCATGGCAGCGGTGGGGGACCAAGCTCCCGATCTTATCGACAACGCCATCGGCGCCACACGCACGGAGCTGATACAGGCGCGCACGAATTATGACGCGGCGGCCGCCAAGTACGCGACGGTGGTGGGCAATGGCGCCTCGACGGCGGCGCTGGACGCGCAGGCCGACGCTTTGATTGCTGCCGACCCCGGCCTCACCAGCATGAAGACGTCTCTCGACAACCGCCGCGCTACGCTCATCGCGCAGATGGCGAACCTCACGCCCCGAAATCCTGAGTACAAGCTGGACGCGCAGGAGCTGGAGAAGATCAACCAGTCGCTGAACTCGATGATGCAGGAACTGCGCGCCCAGGCATCGGCCCGCATCAAGCAGAACCTGCGCACCGAACTTGAGAGCACCGCCAGCATCGACGCCCAGCTGAACGGACAACTTCATCAACTGGCGGAAACCGCGGCCAGTGCCACGCCCAAGCTGCAGCGCGCCAACGACCTGATTAACGACATCGCCCGCCTGCGCACGCGTTACGCGGCCGTAGACGGAGAGATGCACAATCTCATGCTGCAGAACAGCGTGCCTGGCGCCGTGCATCTTTCGGTCGCTGCTGTCGTTCCTCTGCATCCCGCTGTTATCGGAGTCGTGGGAAAGGCATTGCTGCTCTTCGTGGGCGGAATCTTCCTGGGTCTCATGGCCGCCCTGCTTGCCAACAACCTGGATCCCAAGCTCTACATCGCCTCCGATATTGAGGCTCTGCTGGGATTTGCTCCGATGGCCACGTTGCCGGAGGCGAGCGAGGTTTCGGAAGAAGTCTTCAACGAGCATGTGTTTCGGCTTTCCGCAACGCTCGAACACGCTTGCGCGCAGAGCTACATCAGGAACTGCATCTTCACCGGTGCGGAAACTGGAGCCGGCGTATCCACGCTGATCAGCAAAGTTGGCGGAATGCTGGAGGCCATGGGACGCCCTGTCACGCTGGCCAGGGCGTCTGATACTGCGCAGCTGCCACCGCGCAGCGACTCAGGCAACGTCTCGCAGGACGAAGCAGGCAGTGTTCCCACAAGGCAGCGGGCAAGCCACTCGGTGGCTCTCATGCAGAGAGCGAGCGATGAAAGCGCACAGCGGGAGCACCTGGTGCTTACCGACACGGCCCCACTGATGATCTCTGCCGAGGCGGAGTATCTGGCGCGTTTCGCCGACTGTGTCATTGTGGTGCTCCAATCCGGCATCACCACCCGCCATCAACTGTGTGCGATCGCGAATACCTTGCAGCGCATCAATGTTCCCACGGTGGGTTTTGTGCTTAGCCGTGTGAGTTTGGCCAAAGCCGATGCGGCCTTCCGCCAGACAGTGCACGACATGGAGAGCAGGCTGCGTATCCAGGGACGTTCGCTATCACAGCGGCCTTTGTGGAACGATCATTCGCAGCCCGAACTGGCGGAGACTTCCCATCAGCCGGCGCCGGGGACCGCGCCCGTTATACCGACCATCTCTGAGCCATCCCAAGAGACCGCCGCTGCGTACGCGGCGCCGTTTGTTCCTGAATTGAGTGCGGCTCCAGCCGCGCCCACGGCCCTTCCTAACCTGGATGGAGAAATTCCGTGGTGGCTGGCTGAGTCTTCTCCAGGTTCTTTCCAGTCTCGCGCCGCCCAGTTCGCACCGTCGGCGTCGCAGCTTGGTCCCATTGGCGATGCGCACAAGACAGAACAGCGGCTGCCAATCAAGGGACAGCACGATATAGATCGTCCCGAATCGTTGCTCGGTGATCTGAGGGAGGCCGTTCCCTCCTTCGATTTAAGTAAGCTCGTGCACTATACGCGGTCGACTCAACGGGAAGAAGCATTTTTTACGCCCGGCGCAAGCCCCATTGTGCCTCCCCTGGAGCACCGCTCCCACGAGAATGAAATCCCCCGGATTGCCAAGGCTCAAGCTTTCACGCCCGCTCCCGATCCGGCGCCTGCCGCTGATGTCAGCGTTGCCAATCCGGCGGCAGTTACCGCAGTTCCGGAGTTTTTGCCCCCTCCGCCCCCAGTCGCCGGCAAGGAGTACGTTTGGGAGGGCAAATCGCGAACCCGCAGAGACACGCGAGAGCCCGTGGCAGAGCCGCGAATTCTGCCCTCCTGGCGCGGTCAGTACAAGCGTACGGACTGATCCAAAAGTTCATTCAGTTGTCAGTGGTGGCAATGAACGCGAATCCCGTACCTGAGCGGCTTGGTAGTTAAGTAATTGGGGACCCCGCACGGATGCTTCCCTTCCCTGGACGGCTACCAGACTGTCTTATGGAGGGAATCAGCGCAGGGTCCGCGCAAGGACCCCCGGGAGATGCTCTGGCAAGGCGGAGCCCCCCTCGCCGATGCCTGTTGGTCATCGCCCCGCGCCGCATCGCATAAGCCTGACGCCCAATCCGCAGCCGTGAACTTCCGCTTTTCCACTTTCGGGACCGCGCAACGCACAGCCCTCCTCATGACCCGCCTGCGCTAGGCTGGATTGCAGATGACTGTCTGCCCAATCTGCGACGGAGTGGGGCTGGTGCGCGTAGTGGATGCCGCCGGCAAATGGGTCTCGCGCCCCTGCCAGTGCCAGGAGATGGAGCGCGAAGAGCGCCGCATCGCCGCCGCACACATCCCCGGCCGCTACCACGACTGCTCCCTTGACACCTTCGACCCCGCCTATCGCGGCGCGGACCGATCCCTGGCCGAGGCCCTTCAAATCGCGCGCAGGTTTGTCGAGGCCTACCCGGTCGATACCGCCCACAAAGGATTGCTGTTCACCGGCTCCATCGGCGTGGGCAAGACCCATCTGGCAGTGGGCGTGTTGCAGCGCCTCATTCGCGAACGCGGCGTCCGTGGCCTCTTCTGCGACTACCGTGAGCTGCTCAAGAACATCCAGAACAGCTACAACCCACAGGTTCAAACCACAGAGATCGAGTTGCTCAAGCCGGTCTTTACCGCCGAAGTACTGCTGCTCGATGACCTGGGCGCGCAAAAGCCCAACGAGTGGGTTTGGGACACCGTGGCTCTGATCCTGAACACGCGCTATAACGACCGCCTCTCGACCATCATCACCACGAACTACTCAGACCTACCGGCCGGGAACGGCGCCCGAACCGACCCTCGGCGATCGCATCGGCGATCGAATGCTGTCACGCCTAGCCGAGATGTGCATCCGCGTGGAGATGACTGGCAAGGACTTCCGCAAGACTGGCGTAAAGCGCGCCCGCTTTGGTTAAATCGAGCATTAAAACCGCGATATAGTTTCCAAAGGTGGTTCCGTTTCCATCCAGCCGGCTCACGAAAGGAGTTCATGCGCAAAAGCCTAGAAGCCGTCGGTCTGTGCGCACTGGCGCTACTGGTCTTCATCACGCTCCGCGCGCTCTACGGTCCCCACCGTTTGCCAGCCCGTATTCCCACGCATTTCGGCGCCAACGGCCTACCCGATGCCTGGGGTCCTTCCTCCATGCTCCTGGTTCTGCCCACCATCGCTGTGGTTCTTTATGCCCTCATGACCCTGGTGGCGCGCTATCCCTCGGCGTTCAATTACCCGGTGCGGGTGACGCCGCTGAACAGACCCCACCTCGAAGCGATAGCCTTGGCCATGATTGTCTGGATCAAGATAGAGTTGGCCTGCCTGTTTGCCACCCTCCAATGGTTCACGATTCGTGTGGCTGACCACGGGGTGCACGGACTTCCACCCGCCTTCATGCCGCTGGCGTTGATCGTCATCTTCACCACCAT
>JAKABE010000154.1 GCA_021801945.1 Acidobacteriota bacterium | reverse complement strand
GACGAAGAAGAAGGATATGACGAAGAAGACGGCTGCCAGCAGATGGGTCCAAAACGCGCCGCTGGTATGCGCCATCTGCACCGCCAGCTCGACGGCCAGCAGGCCAAAGAGGGTGGTGAACTTGATGACCGGGTTGAGGGCTACGGCGGCGGTGTCCTTGAAGGGATCGCCGACCAGATCGCCGACGACCGTGGCCTCATGCAGAGGCGTTCCTTTCTCCTGCAGGTCGACTTCGACGATTTTCTTGGCGTTGTCCCATGCTCCTCCGGCGTTGGCCAGGAAGATGGCCGCGTAGAGGCCGAAGGCGGCGATGGAGATCAGGTAGCCGACGAAGAAGAAGGGATCGAGGAAGGCAAAGGCCAGGGCGGCAAAGAACAGAGAGATGAAGATGGTGAGCATTCCGCTTTGCGCGTAGCGGGTGCAGATGGCTACCACCTTTTTGCTGTCTTCTGTAGAGGCTTTCTCGGTCCCCTCAATATGGATATTGCGCTTGATGAACTCCACAGCGCGGTAGGCGCCCGTGGTTACGGCCTGCGTGGAAGCGCCGGTAAACCAGTAAATGACCGCGCCGCCGGTGATGAGGCCGAGCAGGAACGGGGCGTGGAGAAGCGAAAGCTTGCTGACGTTCTGGGTGAGCGAGTTGGTGAGCGCCATGATGGTGGCGAAGATGAGCGTGGTGGCGCCCACGACGGCGGTGCCGATGAGCACAGGCTTGGCGCTGGCTTTGAAGGTGTTGCCCGCGCCATCGGCCGCCTCCAGGGTTCTCTTGGCGCGCTCGAAGTCCACTTCCACGCCGTACTGCTTCTTCACTTCCTCGCGGACACCGGGGACGTTCTCAATGAGCGAGAGTTCGTAGATGGATTGGGCGTTGTCGGTCACCGGGCCAAACGAATCGACGGCAATGGTCACCGGTCCCATGCCCAGGAAGCCGAAGGCGACGAGGCCGAAGGCGAACATGGGCGAGGCGAGAATGATCTGCTCGAACCCCGCGGTACTGATTCCATAGCCAATGGCCATCAGGACGATGACCGCCAGCCCCAAGTAGTAGGCGGAGTAATTCCCGGAGACAAAACCGGAGAGAAGGCCGAGAGCTGCTCCGCCCTCCTTGGCCGAGGCCACGACCTCTTGCACGTGTTTGGCCTTGGTTGACGTAAACACTTTGACCAGCTCGGGAATGAGAGCCCCGGCGATGGTGCCACAGGAGGTGATGGTGGCGAGCTTCCACCAGAGCGTGGGGTCGCCACCTAGATCGGAAAGCAGGACATAGGTGACCGGATAGGTGGCGGCAATGGTGACGATGGAGGTGATCCAGACGAGCGAGGTGAGGGGCGATTCGAAGTTGAATTCCTCGGCCTTGCCGTATTGCACCTTGGCGATGAGCTCGTTGATGTAATAGCCGACAACCGCGGCCACGAGCATGGCCACGCGCACGGCAAAGAGCCAGACGAGCAGTTCGACTTTGTCATGAGCGGTCTTCGCACCCAGGATGATGAAAGCGATGAGGGCGACCTGGACTACGCCGTAGGTCTCAAAGCCGTCGGCGGTGGGGCCGACCGAGTCGCCGGCATTGTCGCCGGTGCAGTCGGCGATGACGCCGGGGTTACGGGCGTCGTCTTCTTTGACGTGGAAGACGATCTTCATGAGGTCGGCGCCGATGTCGGCAATCTTGGTGAAGATGCCGCCGGCCAGACGGAGGGTGGCGGCGCCGAGCGACTCGCCGATGGCGAAGCCGATGAAACAGGGCCCCGCATAACCGCCGGGAACAAAGAGGATGATGCTGAACATCATCAGCAGTTCAATGGAGATGAGCATCATGCCGATGCTCATACCCGATTTGAGCGGAACGGTGAAGGCACGATAGGCATTGCCGCCCAGAGCAGCCCAGGCGCCGCGGGAGTTGGCCAGGGTATTTACCCGAATGCCAAACCAGGCCACAAAATAGCTGCCGGCCATGCCTAGCACGCTGAAGGCGAGGATGATGACGACTCGCAGGGCGCTGAAGTGGAGCAGCACGGCGAAGTAGACGAGGATGACGACGGCAATAAAGGACCAGAGGAGGAGCAGGAATTTGCCCTGATTGATCAGATAGGTCTTGCAGGTTTCCCAGATCAATTGCGAGACGTCCTTCATCGCTTGATGCACCGGCAGGCCTTTGAGGTGGATATACATGAAGAGGCCGAAGAGCATCCCGAGCAAGCAAAAGAGCGGCCCGAACATCAGCAGGCTGTGGCCGTTGAAGCCGTTTGCCCCGAGGAAATGGACTTGCGTCAAGTCTGGAAGCTGGAGATTGGCTTCGCCCCCGACTTGCTCCGCAGGCGCAGCCAAAGCCGCGCCGCGACCGAGTAGGAACAGCGCCGAGCAGACGACGGTCAATCTTCCCCAGCGACGAGCGAAGCGGCTGGTGCTTTTAGGTGCGGGGATGGCTGCCTGGCAGCTTCGGGCGAAGAGATGGTGCGTGAGGGTAGCGCCGATACCGCAGCCCAGCGCGTGACGAGCGAAGAGCCAAGCTACCGCGAGCGCGAGCATGCTTGCGCCCAACAAAGAGTAGACCGAAATCTGCATTATCACAAATCCTCCGAACGCTTAAGGTTTGAAGCCGAAGACGAGTCCGAATCCGCAGGCCGAGGAGTCCGAGAATTGCATATTTTGGTACTCCGTGGATATGCAAGCGGAAGGCTATCATCCACACGCGCCGCTGTCGAGTGATTTGAGTCACGCAAGGCTCGAAAAATGGGCCGAAAGGGAAAGGCTGTGTTGGATGCTTGCATCGGGCCGGGCGAGGTGGGACGGAAGGGAAGCATGGCTCAGCGGTGAGGCTCCCGGGCGAAGATGGACGAAGACCGGGAGGTGTAATTTACTGTCGAGAGGAGGTTATGGGCTGCGCTATGAACTCTTCGGTACTGCTGACTCCCCGGCAAGCCGCGGCAAAGTTGGGGATGAGCTACCCCGCGCTGAAGCACTGGATCCTGGCCGGGCGCTTGCGCACGGTGAAGACTCCAGGAGGGCACCACCGCATACCGCTGGATGAGCTGGAAGAGTTTTTGCCCACGTCGCCAGCACGGCTGGGAACAACCCGCATCAGCGGTCGAAACCAGTTACGAGGCGTGGTGGCCGAGATCAGCATGGAAGGGCTGCTGGCCAAGGTGGTGCTCGCTGTGGGGAATCAGCGGGTGACCGCCATCATCACGGCCGATGCAGTGCGCGAATTGGACCTGAAGCCCGGCGACGCCGCGGTGGCCCTGATCAAGGCTACGGAAGTGATGATCGGACGGCCATAAAGCGCTCCGGCAGGATGGGGCAGGGCTTGCCTGGGACGACGTTTCTGACGGGGCTTGGGAGTTACTTGGGTTAGAGCTCGGAGTCAGGCTGGGGTGTGCGCTTGCGCAGAGCTAGCCATGCGCCGAGGGAGTAGCCAACCAGCGCCGCAGCCGGCCATGTGCCCAGGAAAGGCCCGTCGTTGTCGATCAGTCCGCTGGGGCTGGGGACGCTCAAGAAGGTGCGCGTGATCTTTTCGGTGGCTCCACATTGGAGGCACTGATTGGGGCCGGTGGGCATGTCCAGAACCCAGAGGCTGATGATGAGCATCCAGATCAGGCCCAGGAGCCAGACCGCAGTGGCCATCTCGTCGGGGCGAATGCGAGCCACGAGCAGGCCTACCACCAAGGGAATAGCGATGGAGAGGAGAAGGATAAACCATTGCGAAACACCCGTGGGATTGATGGCGTAGCCTACGAGCATGAGAGCAAGCCAGGACGCTAGCGCCAGCACGGCGTGAATGAAGAACCATGCCGCCTGCCAGATGAGTCTCGATACGCTGTCCTGCTCATCGCCTTCAAGGAAAGAATCAATTTTCACGGCTGTCCCCCCATCGTTGTTCACTTAACCATACTATCGGCACAGCTCAGCGGTCACGGGGAACAATTGGGTGCGAGCGGGGGGCAGGGAAGAGAGGTGAGCGGCAAAGCCCGGGCCGTACAATGAGGAACATGCTGATAGAAGGGATTTTTGCCGCCGTAACGACGCCGTTTTATCCCGATGAGGGCGTGTATTTCAAGAAACTTGAGGCGAACATGGCCCGCTACTCCCGCAGCCTGCTGGCGGGGATGGTGGTTCTGGGTTCCACGGGCGAGGCCGTGATGCTGGACGATACCGAGTCGCGCGAGGTGCTGCGGGTAGCGGCCGAGGCGACGGCTTCGGAGAAGGTGCTGATTGCCGGTGTGGGCCGAGACAGCGTGAAGGGGACGGTGGAGTTAGCCGAGGCGGCAGCCGGATTCCAGTACGATGCAGTGCTCGTGCGCACGCCGCACTACTATGCCGGGCAGATGTCGACTGCGGCGGTGCTACATTATTTTCGCAGCGTGGCCGACCAATCGCCGCTGCCGGTCATGCTCTACAACATTCCCAAGTGTGTTCCGTACCAGATTCCGGTGGAGGTAGTGGCGGAGCTGGCGCAGCACCCGAACATCATCGGCATCAAGGATTCGAGCGGCGACGTGGAGAGGATTCGCGCCCAGGTGGACTTGACGCGCAACGGGCCGCGGCGGACGGTGACGGTGACGCCGGTCTTTGAAGCCGTTACGGGGCGCATGTTGGCGAGCAAGCCGGAGCCGACGGGGGCGTTTGTCTCCGCCGGGGAACTGGCGGGAGGCGCGGCCCTGGCGACGGCCCCACCGGGGATCGCACTCAAGACGCGCAGCAAGGAGGTGGGGTTCCAGGTGCATTGCGGGTCGGCAAGCGCGACGTTGCCCGCGCTTGAGGCCGGCGCGTCGGGCGCCATTCTTGCCTTTGCAGCCTGTGCTCCCCAGGCCTGCCAAGAGGTGTATCAGGCATGGAAGGACCATGATCTGAAGCTTGCCGAAGAGAAGCAGAGGAGGATCGCGGGGGCCAATCAGCGCATTGTGGGCGCGCTGGGAGTTCCAGGGCTGAAATACGCCTGCGACTACAACGGGTACTACGGCGGGCGCGCGCGGGCGCCGCTGCTGCCGCCGACGGCGGAGATCAAAGCGGAGATTGAGGGGCTGCTGGCCGAGATCCGGAACTAGCTCAGATATGGGACTCTCTCGCGAGGCTTTCGGCTCAGCCAGGGAAGCCCTGGAGAACCGTTGAATTGGTCAAAAAGCCACCAAGGCAGTAGCTAATCTACCACCTTGTGTAGTAGATCTACCACCTTGTGTAGTAGATTAGCTGCCGATATGGCCAAGCGATCACCCGGGGACCGAATCGAACTGGTTTATGGCTCGCTCGACATGCTGATCCTGCGCACCTTGCGCTGGGGCCCGAACCACGGGCATGGCATTGCCAAGTTCATTGAGCGCATGTCGGAAGAGGCTCTGAAAGTGGAACACGGGTCTCTGTATCCCGCCCTGCAGCGCCTGCAGCTGGAGGGCGGGATCACGGCAGAGTGGGGCGTCTCGGAAAACAAGCAGCGGGCCAAGTATTACCGGCTCACGGCAAGAGGGCGGAGTCAGTTGGCCGCCGAGACGTCTCGCTGGGAGCGCTTTGTGCGAGCGATCACCGGGGTTCTGCGGCCGGCCGAATCCGAGGAAACGTCATGAGCTGGCGGCGCGAGCTTTCGAAACTTGGCGCGATGTTCCGGCGGCGGAAGCTGGCTGAGGATCTCCATGCTGAGATGCGCTCCCATCTCGAGATGGAAGAGCGCGAGAACGCCGTGAGGGCCAGAGGTTAGCGGCGCGGGGCGCGCCGTTGATATACCTAGAAAGCAAATAGTGATATACTATTGATATATCATGGAAGGGGTCCATGCGAACCCTCATTGACATACCGGACAAGGATTTCAAACTGCTCAATGCCATTGTGAAGCGGTTGGAGATTTCCCGCGCGGAGTTTGTACGCCGGGCGATTCGAACGGCGCTGGCTCCTTACCGGAAGACGATGAATCATGAAGCGTTCGGACTGTGGGCGAGCCATCCTGAGGATGGTCTGGAGTACCAGGAGAGGATGCGGGCGGAATGGTAGACACGCCCGTGTTGTTCGATACCAACATTCTGATCGATTACCTCAGCTCCCGTCCCCAGGCCCGCATTGAACTGGACCGATCCTCCGACCGCGCCATTAGCGTCATCACCTGGATGGAGGTGATGGCCGGTTCAACCCCGGCTGACGAGAATCAAACCCGTGCGTTTCTGCTCAACTTTCACACGTTGGCTCTCACGTCTGAGATTGCAGAACGCGCGCTTCAAATCCGCCGCGCGCGCAAGATCAAGCTGCCGGATGCGGTGGTGCAGGCAACGGCTGAAGTCTCAGGCCGAACTCTGGTCACCCGCAACATCCGCGATTTCCCTGCCGGCGCCGCCGGAGTGAGAATTCCTTATCCTCTGTGACTGGCTGGGTGGCCGGCTGGAAGGTACGGATCTGCGCCTGGTATGGAAGGATAGAGCGCAGCCCGACCGCCGGCTCTTACCATGCGTTTGCTTCACTAGCGGTTGGAGCGAAGCGTTAGCGCATTGTGGGCGGATTGGGAATCCCAGGGCTAAAATACGCTTGCGGTTTCAATGGGTTCTACGGCGGGCGGGCACGAGCGGCACTGCTGCCGCCAACAGCGGAGATCAAAGCGGAGATCGAGGGGCTGCTGGCCAAGATTCGGAATTAACGTAGTGCGTCAGAAGAATTGGCCATTATTCATCTTCAAATGACTTTTCTCACTCGGGTTTCTTCTTACGCCCCCTTGTGGGGGCTGGGCGGTTGAATTCGCCACCTTTCCCCAGGCTTGCGCTTGGGGCTACCATCTTTCGCCCGCTAAAGCGGGCTTGCTGGGAGGAAATGAGAATATGCGCTCTTGGTCCGTTCGGACGGTCTTTTGTCTCCTCGGTCTTGGGGGGCTCGGTCTGCCTCGCGCCATGGCAGCCGTCAAGCTGCCTTCGCTTTTCAGTAACAACATGGTGCTGCAAGCGAACGCGCAGGACCCCGTTTGGGGAACGGCCGATCCGGGCGAAGCGATCGCCGTCACGGTGGGAGACGTGCACGCCAGCACCACGACGGACCGGGCAGGGAACTGGAAGCTGGAGATCGGTCCGCTGCCACCGGGAGGCCCGTTCACGATGACGGTGGCCGGCAAGAACACGATCGAGATTCAGAACGTCCTGGTTGGGCAGGTGTGGCTTTGCTCGGGCCAGTCGAACATGACCTTTGCCGTGGCGCGGCACCTGGACTGGACGGACACGGGAACCGAGCATTACAAAGACGAGGTCGCCGCGGCCAACTATCCCCAGATCCGTATGTTCACGGTGGCCGAGACGGTGGCAGGGAAGCCGCAAAGGGACGTTCCTGGCCACTGGGATATTACCAGCCCCGTCACCGTGGGGGACTACTCCGCCGTTGCCTACTTCTTCGGCTTGAACCT